>NZ_JBKAGV010000018.1:0-211898 GCF_046290545.1 Pikeienuella sp.
TCATCGCCCCGATCGCGATGGAGGAGCGCCTCCGCTTCGCCATCCGCGAGGGCGGCCGCACCGTCGGCGCCGGCGTCGTCGGCACCATCATCGAGTAATCGCCGTACCGGCGATACGAAGGGCCGCCCTCCGGGGCGGCCCTTTTCGTTTGCGCCGGACTCAGGCGATGGCGGCGTGAACGAGCGCCTTCAGTTCCGGCCTCGCCGGATAGGCGGACGACGGCGTGAGCTGGGTCAGGAAGATCGCCGTCAGGTCGAGGACCGGATCGGTCCAGAACACGGTTGAGGCGATGCCGCCCCAGGAGAAGTCCCCGACGCTGCCCGGCGCATGGGAGAGCGCCGGGTCGAGCACGACCGACCCGCCAAGCCCGAAGCCGACCCCGGTCATCGCCGTCTCGGCGAAGCTCTTCGGGCCCATCGAGGCGATGTCTCCCGGCAGGTGATTCCGGCGCATGAAGGCGACGGTCGCCGGGGAGAGGAGCCGCGCGCCGTCATGCGCGCCGCCCTTCCGGATCATTTCCGCGAAGAGGAAATAGTCGTCGATGGTGGAGACGAGCCCGCCGCCGCCCGAAAGGCAGCGCGGCGCGCGCCATGCGGAGCCCTCCGCCGTCTCCACCACGCGCATAGCGCCGTCCTGCACGCGCGTAAGCGCGAGGCCTGCGCCTTCGGGGAGCGCCGTGTAGAGCGTTGCGAGCCTGTCCAGTTTCCGGTCCGGAACGGCGAAGCCGGTGTCCACCATGCCAAGCGGCTCGAAGATCTCCGATTCCAGCCATTCGTCGAGCGGCTTTCCGCCCACGGCCTCGATCACCCGCCCGAGCACGTCGGTTGCGTGAGAATATTCCCAGCGCGCGCCGGGCGCGAAGGCGAGCGGCAGGGCGGCGAGGCGTTTCGTCATCTCCGCGAGCGGAACGGGCGCGTTCGGCCCGAAATTGATCTCCGCCTTCGCATAGGCTTCCGAAAGCGGGCCGGGGTTGAAGCCGTAGGTGAGGCCGGACGTATGGGTGAGGAGATGGTGCAGCGTCGGAGGCGCGCAGGGTTCGGCTTCCTCAACGCTCTTCGCGCCGGGGCGGAGCGCGCGGGGCTCGGCGAATTCCGGCAGGAAGGCGGAGACCGGCGCGTCGAGATGGAAGAGGCCACGCTCCATCAGCATCAGGATTCCGACCGAGACGACGGGCTTCGTCATCGAATAGATGCGCGCCACCGTCTCCTCCCCGAAGGGTTTCTTCCCCGCGACGTCGCGAAAGCCCACCGAGGCGCGATGCGCGACCTTGCCGCCCTTTGCAAGAAGGAAGGTGGAGCCGGGGAAGCGGCCCATCTCCACATATCGGCGCATCCAGTCGTCGATGCGGGCGAGGCGGGGCTTGTCGAATGCGCTCATGATGGCTCCTCGTTCGGACTTGGCGGAGGATAGAGCGGCTTCGCGCAACGGCGCCAGACCCGGAGGCGCAGAGCGCCGCCTTTCCGCACCGGCGCCGGCTAAGATGCTGCAATGCAAAAAGGATATGCCGGGGCCCTGGCGAGAAATGCGCCTTGTGGACGTAGCGTAAGGCTTGACCTTCCGCGCCGATGTGCGACGCTCCGCCGCAATCTGGGCTCCAGAGGCAAGCGCGGCGAACCGCGCCGCGACAATTTGGGAGGACTGCGCATGAAACGGGCTTCGCGCCTTTCGCTCGGCGTCTTCGCCGCGCTTTCCATCGCCGCGTCGGCGGCTTCGGCTGAGGCGATCAAGATCGCCTTCATCGATCCGCTCTCCGGCCCCTTCGCCGCCACCGGCGTCAACGGCCTCCACCAGTACGAGTTCGCCGCCGAGGAGCTGGTGAACAAGGCGGGCGGCGTGCTCGGCGGCAAGACCTTCGAGATCGTGCCCTTCGATAACCAGACGAGTCCGAAGGAATCCCTGATCCAGCTCCAGGTCGCCATCGACCAGGGCATCCGGTTCGTCGTTCAGGGTAATTCCTCCGGCGTCGCCAACGCGATCACCGAGGCGGTGGACAAACACAACCGGCGCAATCCGGATAGCCGGGTGCTCTTCCTCAACTACTCCGCCGTCGACCCGGCGCTGACGAACGACAAGTGCAATTTCTGGCACTTCCGGTTCGACGCCCATGCCGACATCAAGATGGACGCGCTGACCGACGTGATCGCCGCCAATGACGCGATCAAGAAGGTCTATGTCATCGGGCAGGACTATTCCTTCGGGAAGGCGGTGGCCGCCGGCGCGACCTCGATGCTGGCGGAAAAGCGCCCGGACATCGAGATCGTCGGCAACGAGCTGCACCCGATCGGCAAGGTGAAGGACTTCACGCCCTATGCCCGCAAGATCGTGGCAGCCGGGACGGACGCCGTAATCACCGGCAACTGGGGCACGGACATGCTGGGCCTCGGCAAGGCGATCCTCGAGAACGGGTTCACCGGCCCGATCTACACCTACTACGCCGCGGCGGACGGCATCACCGCCGCCTTCGGCGCGGCGGGCGACGGCTCGCTCCGCCTCGTCTCAGAGGGCGCGATCAACCCGCCGGCCTCCGAGCGGATGAGCGCCTATGTCGAGGCCTTCAAGGCGAAGTATCCGGACGGCAACGTATCCCAGCCGCGCATCGCCAACACGGTGGAGATGCTCGCAAAGGCGATCGAGGCGGCGGGCACCGCGGATGATGTCGTCGCCGTCGGCAAGGCGCTCGAAGGCATGAAGCACGAATCGATCTGGGGCGGGGAGCTCTACATGCGCCCCGACGACCACCAGCTGATCCAGGACGTGCACATCTTCAAGCACACGAAGGACGGCGTCGTCTTCGACTACGACAATTCGGGCTATGGCCTCGTCGTCGAATCGACCGTGAAGAACGCCTCGGCGGACATTGCGACGACCTGCGAGATGGAGCGCCCGTAAGAGGCGCCGGGCGCCCGCCCTACCGGGGCGGGCGCTACCTTCAAGATGTTCCGGGCGGGGAGGCGCGGGCCGATGGACCTTGTTCTGGTCAATCTCATCGACGGGCTTGTGACGGGCCTTCTGCTCTTCATGCTGTCGAGCGGGCTGACGCTCATCTTCTCGATGATGGGCGTGCTGAATTTCGCCCATGCCAGCTTCTACATGCTCGGCGCCTATTTCGCCTATCAGATCTCGAAATCGGTCGGCTTCTGGCCGGGCCTCCTGATCGCGCCGCTGATCGTCGGCGTGCTCGGCGCGCTGGTGGAGCGCTACGGGCTCCGGCGGGTGCACAAATACGGCCATGTGCCGGAGCTGATCTTCACCTTCGGCCTCGCGCTGCTGATCGAGGAGATCGTGCAGTTCTTCTGGGGGCGCGCGCAGGTGCCCTTCCTTGCGCCGGAGGCGCTGAACTTCGCGCTCTTCTCGATCTCGGGCAATTCGATCCCGGCGTACAAGGTCTTCATGATCTTCATCTCGATGGCGATCTTCATCGGGCTTCTGCTCGTTCTGACGAAGAGCCGGGTGGGACTCATCATCCAGGCCGCGCTCTCTCATCCGCAGACTGTGGAAACGCTGGGCCATAACGTGCCGCTGATCTTCATGGGGGTCTTCGGCGTCGGCACCGCGCTCGCCGGGGTGGCGGGGGTGATCGCAGGGCCGGTGCTCGGCACCTTCCCCGGCATGGCGATCGTGCTCGGCTCCATCGTCTTCGTGACCATCGTCGTCGGCGGGCTCGGCTCGCTCTGGGGCGCGCTCGTCGCCTCGCTGCTGATCGGCTGGGTGACGACCTTCGCCGCCTCCTACAATGTCGGGATGATGGACGTGCTGATAGGGCTCGGCTTCACGCCGCCGGAAGATCTTTCTGAGAGCCTCTTTCGCGATCTCTGGTCGCTCACGCTGCCGCAGGTCGGCCCGATCCTGCCCTATCTCCTGATGGTGATGGTGCTTGTCTTCCGGCCCTACGGCCTTTTCGGGAAGCGCGACGTATGACTTCGCTCGACCAGACCCGCACGCGCGCCGCCGCCGGGGGCCTCAGCCTCGCCGCGCTCGCGCCATGGCTGATGGCGGCGCTGTTCCTCGCCGTCATGCCCTTCGTTTTCACGGACAACAGCGCCATCACGATCATGAACCAGATGGCGATCACGATCATCTTCGCGCTCGCCTACAACATGCTGTTGGGGCAGGGGGGCATGCTCTCCTTTGGCCATGCCGTCTACATGGGTCTCGGCGGGTTCATGTGCGTCCACATCATGAACTGGATGGAGGACGGCGGGATCTCCATGCCGCTGCCGCTCCTGCCGCTCTTTGGCGGCTTGTTCGGCCTCGGTTTCGCGATGCTGATCGGCTCCTTCTCCACGCGGAAGGCGGGGACGGTCTTCGCCATGATCTCGCTCGGCGTCGGCGAGCTGATCGCCGCCTGCTCCGTCATCGTGGTGGTGTTCTTCGGCGGGGAGGAGGGGGTGAGCGGGGACCGGACCTACGGCATTCCGGTCTTCGGCGTCGAATTCCTCCAGCAGATCGAGGTCTATTACCTGACCGCCTTCTGGCTGATGCTCTCCGCCGCGCTTATGTATCTCTTCTCCCGCACCCCTGTCGGCCGCATGGCCAATGCGGTGCGGGACAATCCGGAGCGGGCGGAGTTCCTCGGATATTCGCAGCGCTGGGTGCGCTATTATTCCTTCTGCGCCTCGGGCTTCTTCGCCGGGATCGCGGGCGGGCTCTTCGCCATCAACTACGAGATCCTGACGGAGGAGAACCTGAACCTCGCCACATCCGGCATGATCCTGCTCGTCACCTTCCTCGGCGGCGTCGGCTTCTTCTTCGGGCCGATCATCGGCGCCATCGTCTTCACGTTGCTGGCCACGGTGCTGAAGCTCCATACCGAGCTCTGGCAGCTCTATGTCGGCGCGATCTTCGTTGCGACGGTGATGTTCTTTCCCGGCGGGCTCGCCGGGCTCCTCGCCATGCATGTCGCGCCGTGGCGGCTGGGGAAGATGGGGCACCTTGTGAAGCCCTATCTCACGACGCTCCTTCCCGGCGTGATCGGCGGGCTCGGCCTCGCCGGGGTGACGGAGATGCTCTTCCATGCGCGGGAGGCCGCGGAGGGAGACGAGGCCATGGGGCTCTTCTTCATGGAGGTCTCCTCCCATTCGCCGGTCGCATGGGCGGCGGTCCTGGCGGTGACGGCCGCCGGCTTCTGGCTCGCGCGGCGCGGGGCGCCGGGGCTGAAGGCGGCGTGGGACGAGGCGAACACGGCGCCGCGGGGGCGGGCATGAGCGCGGCGCTGGAGCTCGAGGGCCTCCGCAAGTCCTTCGGCAAGACGGAGATCATCCGCGGGGTGGACCTTTCCATCGGACGGGCGGAGCGGCATGCGATCATCGGGCCGAACGGAGCGGGCAAGTCCACGCTCTTCAATCTCATCACGGGCCGCTTCCCGAAGACTTCGGGCGCGATCCGGCTGCACGGGAAGGACCTGACGGGCCTCGCGCCCTACGAGATCAACCGGCTCGGCCTTTCCCGCTCCTTCCAGATCACTAACATCTTCCCGAAGATGTCGGTCTTCGAGAATGTGCGCTGCGCGCTCCTCTGGGCGCAGGGGCATCGGTATTCCTTCTGGTCGCTCGTCTCCCGCAGCCGGGAATTGAACCAGGGGGCGGAGGAGATCCTCGAGCAGATCAACCTGACGGCGCGGCGGGACCTGCCGGCGGGCGTTCTCTCCTACGCCGAGCAGCGGGCGCTGGAGATCGGGATCACCATCGCCGGCGGCGCTGACGTCATCATGCTGGACGAGCCGACGGCGGGCATGAGCCATTCGGAGACGGATTACATCGTCAACCTCATCCGCGAGGTGACAAAGGGCAAGACGCTGGTGATGGTGGAGCACGACATGGGCGTGGTCTTCGGCCTTGCCGACCGCATCTCCGTGCTCGTCTACGGTGAGATCATCGCGACGGGAACGCCGGAGGCGGTGCGCGCCAATCCGAAGGTGCAGGAGGCCTATCTCGGCGCCGCCCTCGAAGCGGAGCATTGAGATGCTGAAGGTGACGGACCTCCACGCCTATTACGGCAAGAGCCACATCCTCCAGGGCGTGACCATGAACGTGGAGGAGGGGGAGATCGTCGCCCTGCTCGGGCGGAACGGCGTCGGCCGCTCGACCACCTGCAAGGCGGTGATGGGGGCGGTGGAGCCGGTCGGTTCGGTCCTGTTCAAGGGGCAGGAGATCGCGGGCAAGAAGCCCTTCGAGATCGCCAATCTCGGCCTTGGCTACGTGCCCGAGAACCGGGACATCTTCCCCGGCATGACGACGCGGCAGAACCTCGTCCTCGGCCTCAAGCCCGGGCAGAAGGATGGCGCGGGCCGCTGGTCGATGGAAGATATGTTCGCGCTCTTCTCCAACCTCCGGGAGCGGGCGGATGTGGAGGCGAGCGTGCTTTCGGGTGGGGAGCAGCAGATGCTCACCATGTGCCGCACGCTGATGGGCGACCCCGACTTCATCATGATCGACGAGCCGACCGAGGGCCTTTCCCCCCAGATGACGACGCGGGTGGGCGAGCTTCTGAAGGAGATCGCGCGCCGCGGCGTCGCCATCCTCCTCGTCGAGCAGAAGCTCTCCATCGCGCTCGACATCGCGCAGCGGGTCTATGTGATGGGCCACGGGCGGATGCAGTTCGAGGGGACGCCGACGGAGCTGAAAGGCCGGGCGGACGTGCGGAAGGAATGGCTGGAGGTGTGAGGCGCGGGGGGCGCCCGAGCGTGTGCACACAGTGAGCAGAGGGGTCAACCCTCTGGAATCATACGGCAATCAAAAATTTCGAAATTTTTTCGGCGACTGGAATCGGGGCGTAGAGGTGGGGTTTCCGCCTCCGGCTCGATCCGAGAAAGGGAGCGCCCGACCTATCCATCTTGCTTGCGGACCGGGCCCGGCAACGGGGGCCGCCTTTGGCCGCGTCGTTGGATTGTCGGCCGTCCTCTCGCCCCTCCCGGCGTGAGGGAGGATGCGCCGGAGCCCCGGTCTGCGCCTTAGCCCGCCTTCCGCGGGGCGAGGGCGGGTTCGGCGCCGGCGGTGAGGCCGGCGACGGATTCGGCCAGCGATTCCCGGTCTATCCGGAAATGGCGGCGGAGGTCCCCGATCGTGCCGGTCTGCCCGAAATGCTCGACCCCGTGCGGGATCGTCCGGTGCCCGGCGACGCCGCCGAGCCATGAGAGGGTGAGCGGGTGGCCGTCCACCACCGTCACCAGTGCGCAGCTCTTCGGCAGCGGCTCCAGCAGCGCCTCGACATGGCTCCGCGCGCCCTTCGCCCCGCGCGCCCGCGCGCGCTGCGCCGCCGTCCAGCCCGCGTTCAGCCGGTCCGCCGAGGTGACGGCGAGGACGCCGACATCGCGCCTGACCTCCCCGATCAGGCCCGCAGCCGCGACGGCCTCCTCCGCCACCACGCCCTGATAGGCGATGACCACGGCGGCGTTCGGCCCCGGCTCCCGCAGCCAGTAGGCGCCGTCGATCACGCCCTGCCGGAAGGCTTCGCCCCCGCGCCTCGCGGGCTGTTCGAGCGGCGCGGTCGTGAGGCGGAGATAGACGGAGCCGCCCGTCTCGTCCCGGAGCCAGGTCCGCTCGTCCGGGTCGCCCTCGCCATCCCTCTGCATGTAGTCGAAGGCCCATTCCATGATCACGGCCAGCTCGTCCGCGAACGCGGGCTCGAAGGCGGCGAGACCGTCCTGGCTCATGCCGATCAGGGGCTGGGCGACGGATTGATGCGCCCCGCCTTCGGGCGCGAGTGCGACGCCGGAGGGCGTGCCGACGATCATGAAGCGGGCGTCCTGATAGCAGGCGTAGTTGAGCGCATCGAGCCCGCGGCTCACGAACGGATCGTAGACCGTGCCGATGGGGATGAGCCGCCGCCCGAAGAGCGAATGGGAGAGGCCGGCGGCGGCGAGGAGCAGAAAGAGGTTCATCTCCGCGATGCCGAGCTCCACATGCTGGCCGGCGGGCGTGAACTCCCATTTCGCGAGGGAGGGGATGCGATGCTCGATGAAGGCGTCGGGCAGGGCGGCGCGGGCGAAGAGCTTCCGGCGGTTCACCCACGGGCCGAGGCTCGTCGTCCCCGTCACGTCCGGCGAGGTGGTGAGGATGCGGGCGGCGAGGGGGCTGTCGCCCCGCGCCAGCTGGTCGAGGATCTTGCCGAAGGCGGCCTGGGTGGAAATCTCCCGATCCTCCGGCGCGGCGATGCGCGGCGCGGGCAGGCGCGCGTCCGAGAGCCGCCGCGGGCCGGCGGCGAAGAAGGGGACGCGGGCGAGGAAGGCGCGGAAGCCCGCCTCATCCTCCACCCCCGCGAAGGGCTTCCATTCGGCGCCCTCGGGGACGCGCATGTGCGCCTGCCATTCCGCGAACTGCTTCGCCGTCATCAGCCCGCCGTGATTGTCCTTGTGGCCGGCGATAGGGGTGCCCCAGCCCTTGATCGTGTAGGCGAGAAAGCAGGTCGGCCGGTCATGCGTCACCGAGGCGAAGACCTCCGCCATGGTCGAGACGCAGTTGCCGCCGAGATTCTCCATCAGCGCGGCGAGTTCCGCGTCGGAGCGCCGCGCAATGAGGGCGGAGACCGGGCCCTGGTCGCCGAGATCGTCCATCAGCCGCGCGCGCCAGACGGCGCCGCCCCGGAAGGTGAGCGCGGCGTATTCGGCGTTCGGGCAGGCGTCGATCCAGCTCCGCAGCGCCTCGCCGCCCGGCTCCGCGAAGGCTGCGCGCTGGAGCGCGCCGTATTTCGCCTTCACCACATCCCAGCCGAAGGCGGAGAAGATGCGCTCGATCCGGTCGAAGAGCCCTTCCCGCACGATCCCGTCGAGCGACTGGCGGTTATAGTCGATGATCCACCAGCAGTTGCGGAGGTCGTTCTTCCAGCCTTCCTGGAGGACCTCGTAGACATTGCCCTCGTCGAGCTCGGCGTCTCCCGCCAGCGCGATCATCCGGCCGAAGGGCGCGCCTTCGCCCCACTCCTTCGCGGCGATGAAGTCCTGCACCAGCGAGGCGAGCGCCGTGATCCCGACGCCGAGGCCGACGGAGCCGGTGGAGAAATCCACGTCGTCCACGTCCTTCGTCCGGCTCGGATAGCTCTGCGCGCCGCCGAAGCCGCGGAACGCCTCCAGCTTCTCCCGGCTCTGGCTCCCCATCAGGTAGTGCATGGCGTGAAAGACAGGGGAGGCGTGCGGCTTCACCGCCACCCGGTCCTCCGGCCGGAGGGCGGAGAAATAGAGCGCCGTCATGATCGAGACGATGGAGGCGGAGGAGGCCTGGTGCCCGCCGATCTTGATCGCGTCCTCCTTCGGGCGGACATGGTTGGCGTGATGGATCATCCAGTGGGAGAGCCAGAGGAGGCGCTGCTCCACGGTCTTCAGATGGCGATGGTGTTCGGTCATGGCGGCTCCCGCTTCCGGCGCCTCAACGATGGCGGGCGGGGCGCGGCTGTCAATGCGCCGCCCTTGCCGCCGCCGCGCCGATATGGCGTTCTCCGGCCCGCGCCGGGCGATTCCGGCGCGAGGAGGAAAGATCAGCCCGATGCAGCTTCCCCCCGGCTTCGCCTCCGCGCCGAAGAAGAGCGCCTATGACGTGGTGATCGTGGGCGGCGCGATCATGGGCTCCGCCGCCGCCTGGTTCCTGACCGAGAATCCGGATTTCGACGGCTCGATCCTCGTTCTCGAACGGGCGCCGGATTACGCGGCCTGCTCGACGGCGCATACGAATTCCTGCATCCGGCAGCAATTCTCCACCGAGCTCAACATCCGGATCAGCCAGTTCACCGCAGATTACGTGAAGAACCTGCGGGAGCGGATGGGGGACGAGCGCATCCCGGACCTGCCCATCCGGAATTTCGGTTATCTCTACCTTGCGGATAATGAGGCCTTCGCCGCCCATCTCCGTGCGGCGCAGGCGATCCAGCTGGCCGTGGGGGCGGAGACGCGGCTGCTGACTGCGGAGGAGATCGCGGCGGCCTATCCGTTCTACAATGTCGATGACATTCTCCTCGGCTCGATCAACACGAAAGACGAAGGCTATTGGGACGGCGCGGCCGTCTTCGACTGGCTGCGCCGCCTCGCGCGGGAGCGGGGGGCGGAGTATGTGGCGGACGAGGTCGTCTCGATGAAGCTGAACGCCGCCGGAACGCGGGTCGGGAGCGTGCGGCTGGCGGGCGGGGCGGAGGTCGCTTGCGGGCATGTGGTCAACTGCTCGGGCCCGCGCGCGGCGCGGACGGCGCGGATGGCGGGGATCGACCTGCCGGTGGAGCCGCGGAAGCGGTATTCCTGGATCTTCAAGGCGGAGCGCCCGCTCGACCGCGACCTGCCGCTGACCATCGACCCTTCGGGCGTGCATGTGCGGGAGAACGGGGGCGGGACCTATCTCGCCGGCGGCCATCCGGAGCATGACCCGGCCGCGGAGCCGGACGATTTCACCATGGATCACGGTTTCTGGGAGGAGCACGCCTGGCCCATCATCGCCACGCGCATCCCGCAATTCGAGGCGGTGAAGGTGACGAGCGCCTGGATCGGGCATTACGCGATGAACGTGCTGGACCGGAACGCCATCGCCGGGCCGCATCCCGTGGTCGGCAACTTCCATTTCATGAACGGCTTCTCCGGCCACGGGCTCCAGCAGGCGCCGGCGATGGGGCGCGGGCTGGCGGAGTGGATCGCGTATGGCGAGTATCGCAGCCTCGATCTCTCGCCCTTCGGCTTCGGGCGGATCGCGGAAAACCGGCCGATCCCCGAAAGCGCGGTGATCTGACCCCAAGGGAAAGACGGACCATGAAACGCATCGTTCTCACCGGCGCCGCCGGGCGGCTCGGCTCCTGGCTTCGGGAGCCGCTGACGAAGCTCTGCGAGGAGCTTGTGTCTTCCGATATCGCGGAGGGACTCGGCGCGCTCTATCCGGGCGAGCGCTATGTGCGGGCCGATCTCGCGGACCTCGCGCAGATCGGGCCGCTGCTCGAAGGGGCGGAGATGGTCGTCCATTTCGGGGCGATCGGGGACGAGGCGCCGTTCGAGGAAATCCTCGGGCCGAACATCGTCGGCGCCTATAACATCTGGGAGGCGGCGCACCGGAACGGGGTGCGGCGCGTCGTCTATGCGAGTTCGATCCACGCCGTCGGGATGTATCCGAAGACCGAGCGGATCGGGACGGACGTTCCGCACCGGCCGGACACGTTCTACGGCCTCGCCAAGTGCTTCGCGGAGGATCTGGCGCGGATGTACTGGGAGAAGCGGGGGCTGGAGGCGGTGTGCCTCCGCATCCTTTCCTGCGCGCAGGTGACAGGGCCGCGCGCGCTCGGGACATGGCTGAGCTATGATGACCTCATCCATCTCGTCACGCGCGCGATCGATACGCCGGTGACGGGGTTCACGGTGATCTACGGCGTTTCGGACAATGACCGCGCGCCGGTGGACAATTCGGCGGCGCATTTCCTCGGCTATCGGCCGAAGGACAACGCGGAACGGTTCGCGGCGGAGATCCTCGCGGCTGCGCCAGCCTCGGACCCTTCCGACCCGGCGCAGTTCTGTCACGGCGGGCCCTTCGCTTCCGTGCCGCTCGGGGAGAGCGGGGTCGCGCGGATGAAGATCGTGGACGACCGGAAGGCGACCTGAGGCGGCCCGTCCTGCGCCGGTCAGCCCCCCCAGCCCGTCGCGGGCGGCGCGCCGCCGATGCGCTCCGTGATCGAAGCCGCGGCGCGGCGCACGACGGGGCCGAATTCCGCCGTCGCCTCGGGCGAGAGCCGGGCGGCGGGGCCGGAAATCGATACCCCGGCCACCGCCTCGCCATGATGGTTCCAGACCGGGGCGGCGACGCAGCGCATGCCGAGATACCGCTCCTCATCGTCGAGTGACCAGCCGCGGGCGCGGATTGACTCGAGATCGTCGAAGAGCGCCTGCGGGCTCGTCAGCGTCTTGGGCGTGAATTCGGGAAGGCCGGATTTCAGGAGGAGCCGCTCCGCCGCTGGCCGGCCCATCGCTGCGAGAAGCGCCTTGCCGATGCCGGAGGCGTGCATGTGCGCGCGCATCCCCGGCGCGAAGAAGGCGCGGACGGGCTGCGCCGTCTCCACCTGGCCGACGAAGACGACCTCGGGGCCGTCCGGCACGGCGAGATTGGCGGATTCGCCCGTCTGTTCGACAAGGGCGCGCATCGCCTCCCGCCCCGCCTCGGCGACGCGGGTCCGGCGGAGGAAGGCGGCGCCGGCGCGGAACGCCTCGACGCCGACGCTCCATTCCCCGGTCGGCTCGTCGAACTCGACATAGCGCGCGGCCTGAAGGGTCGTCAGCAGGCGATGGGCTGAGGAGGGCGGCACGCCGGCGCGGAGGGCGAGCTCCGTCAGCGTCGCCTTTTCGGATCGGGAGAGGAGTGAAAGGAGGGAGAGCGCCCGCTCCAGCGTCTGCACCGAGCCCGCCTCGCCCCCCGCTCCGCGGGGGCGCCCGCGCGTCTTCCGCATCGCGCCGTCCATGCCGTCTCCTTCCACATCGCCTCGCGTATCCGATAGGATATTTTTCCGAACTCGGAAAGTGCGAGTCTATGGAAATAATATATATTCATATTTTCAATGGCATAAAACATATTTTTCGATATTGGAAAATCATTCCAGAAAAATTGCAGATGCGCTCGAATCAGGGTATTTCCCATTGCAACAAGAACAAGGAGGACGCGCCATGAAGGGCCTGAATCCGGTCTTCATTCCCGGGCCGACCAACATCCCCGAGGCGCTGCGCCATGCGATGGCCGCGCCTACGATCGACCATCGCGGCCCCGCCTTCGCTGAGATGCTGCCGTCGCTCCTCGCCGATCTCCGGATCGTCTTCGGTGCGAAGAATGCGGGGATCGTCACCTTCCCCTCCAGCGGCTCCGGCGGCTGGGAAGCGGCGCTCGCCAACACGCTCTCGCCCGGCGACCGGGTGCTGGCGGCGCGGCACGGCATGTTCTCCCACAAGTGGATCGACATGTGCCGGCGCTTCGGCCTCGATGTCGAGGTGATCGACGCGCCCTGGGGCGAGGCGGCGCCGGCGGCGGAGATGGCCGCGCGGCTGGACGCCGACAAGGCGCGGAAGATCAAGGCCGTCCTCGTCACCCATAACGAGACGGCGACAGGCGTGACGAGCGATGTCGGCGCCGTCCGCGCCGCGCTCGATGCGGCGGAGCACCCCGCGCTCCTGCTGGTGGACGGGGTCAGCTCCATCGCCTCGATCCCGTTCAGGATGGACGAATGGGGCGTCGATGTCGCCGTCACCGGCTCGCAGAAGGGCTTCATGCTCGCGACCGGCCTCGCCATCGTCGCGGTCAGCGAGAAGGCGCAGGGCGCGATGGCGGAGGCGAAGCTGCCGCGCTGGTTCTTCGACTTCCGCGACATGCTGAAGGCGGGCGCCACCGGCTCCTACCCCTACACGCCGCCGACGCAGCTTTTCGCCGGGCTGCGCCTCTCCACGACGATGCTGCTGGAGGAGGGGCTCGACAATGTCTACGCCCGCCACCGCCGGATTGCGGACGGTGTGCGCGCCGCGATCGCGGCCTGGGGGATGCCGCTCTGCGCCGCGCGGCCGGAGATCGCCTCGGACACGGTGAGCGCGGTGATGACGCCGCCGGGCTTCGACGCAAACCGGCTGACGGCGCACGCCTTCAACGCCTATGACGTCTCCTTCGGCGTCGGGCTCGGCGATGTCGCCGGAAAGCTCTTCCGCATCGGGCATCTTGGCGCCATGACGGACGTGATGGCGCTTTCGGGCCTCGCCGCGGCGGAGATGGCGATGGCCGATCTTGGCCTCAAGGTCGAGCTCGGCTCCGGCGTCGCGGCGGCGCAGGCGCATTATCGGAAAGCGGCGGCGAAGCCTGCGGAAAGAAAGGCGGCGTGAGATGAGGGGAGAGGATGATATGGACCTGCCGGTCTGGGCCGATGTCGAGGCCGCGCATGAGCGCATCAGGCCTTACATCCACCGCACGCCGATCCTGACGAGCGAGACCTTCAACCGCATGGTCGGGGCCGAGCTCTTCTTCAAGTGCGAGAACTTCCAGAAGGCCGGCGCCTTCAAGGCGCGCGGCGCCTCCAACGCCGTGTTCGGCCTCTCCGACGAGGAGGCGAAGCGCGGCGTCGCCACGCATTCCTCCGGCAATCACGGGCTCTCGCTCTCCTACGCGGCAGGGCGGCGGGGCGTGCCCTGCACGGTGGTCATGCCGCGGACGGCGCCGGAGCCGAAGAAGGCCGCGGTGCGCGGCTATGGCGGGCGCGTGGTGGAATGCGAGCCCTCCACCTCCTCGCGGGAGGCGGTCTTCGCCGGGGTGCTGGAGGAGACGGGGGCGGAGTTCGTCCATCCCTACAACGACCCGCGGGTGATCGCGGGGCAGGGGACCTGCGCGAAGGAGATGTTCGAGGATCTTGGCGCGATGGACGCGCTGGTGGCCCCGATCGGCGGCGGGGGGATGATCTCCGGCTCCTGCCTCACGCTCTCGCATCTCTCGCCCAAGACGAAGATCTACGCGGCGGAGCCGACGGCGGCGGACGACGCTTACCAGAGCTTCAAGACGGGCGAGATCGTCGCCTATGACGCGCCGGTGACCATCGCGGACGGGCTCAAGGTGCCGCTCAAGGAGCGGACCTGGCATTTCGTGAAGACCTATGTGGAGGATGTGCTGCTCGCCGACGAGGAGGAGATCGTCGCCGCCATGCGCCTCACCTGGGAACGGATGAAGATCGTCATGGAGCCGTCCTGCGCCGTGCCGCTCGCCGCCATTCTCCGCAACAAGCATCTCTTCGCCGGCAAGCGCGTCGGCGTCGTCATCACCGGCGGCAATGTCGATCTCGACAAGCTGCCCTGGCTCAAGTCCTGACGGGAGGAACGATCATGAACGCCCCAACGACCTTTGAAGGCTACGAGGTCGGATACGACATTCCCGCGGTGCCGGGCATGGCCGAATCCGAAATCCAGACGCCCTGCCTCATCCTCGATCTCGACGCGCTGGAGCGGAACATCGCCAAGATGGGCCGCTTCGCGAAGGAGATGGGCGTGCGGCACCGCGTCCACGGCAAGATGCACAAGTCGGTCGACGTCGCGAAGCTGCAGGAGCGGCTCGGCGGCGCCTGCGGCGTCTGCTGCCAGAAGGTCTCGGAGGCCGAGGTCTTTGCCCGCGGCGGGATCAAGGACGTGCTTGTCTCCAACCAGGTGCGCGACCCCGCGAAGATCGACCGGCTCGCCCGCATCCCGAAGCTTGGCGCGCGGGCGATCTGCTGCGTCGACGACCTCGCCAACATCGCGGACCTCTCGGCGGCGGCGCAGAAGCACGGCACGACCATCGAATGCCTCGTCGAGATCGATTGCGGCGCCGGACGCTGCGGCGTGACGACGACGCCGGCGGTCGTGGCGCTCGCCAAGGCTATCGGGGCGGCGCCGGGGCTCAAGTTCTCCGGAATCCAGGCCTATCAGGGCGCGATGCAGCACATGGACAAGTATGAGGACCGGAAGGCGAAGATCGACATCGCGGTGGCGATGGTGAAGGACGCGGTCGATACGCTGAAGGCCGAGGGGATCGCGTGCGACATCGTCGGCGGCGGCGGCACCGGCTCCTATTACTTCGAGGGCAATTCCGGCGTCTATAACGAGCTCCAGTGCGGCTCCTACGCCTTCATGGACGCCGATTACGGCCGCATCCTCGACAGGGACGGCAAGCGGATCGACCAGGGCGAGTGGGAGAACGCGCTCTTCCTGCTCACCTCCGTCATGTCCCACGCCAAGGCGGAGAAGGCGATCTGCGATGCGGGGCTCAAGGCGCAGTCGGTGGACAGCGGGCTGCCGGTGATCTTCGGGCGGACGGACGTGAAGTACGTGAAGTGCTCGGACGAGCATGGCGTGATCGAGGACCCGCAGGGCGTGCTGAAGGTCAACGACAAGCTCCGCCTCGTCCCCGGCCATTGCGACCCGACCTGCAACGTCCATGACTGGTATGTCGGCGTGCGGGACGGCAAGGTGGAGACGGTCTGGCCCGTTTCCGCGCGCGGCAAGGCCTATTGAGCATGGCGCACGAGGTCGCCTTCGTTTCCGAGGAACTTTGCCGGAAGCTGGTGACGGAGGCGGACGCCTTCGCCGCCGTGGAGGCGACCTTCGCGGCCATGGCCGCGGAGCAGGCCCGGAACTTCCCCGTCGTCCGCGAGGCCGTGGCGCATGGCGCGCTCTACGGCTTCAAGGGCGGGATGGATGAGCCGGGCGGGCTCCTCGGCGTGAAGGCCGGGGGCTATTTCCCCGGCAACGCGGCGAAGGGGCTCATCAACCATCAGTCGGTCGTCGCGCTCTTCGAGCCGGAGACAGGGCGGCTCGCGGCGATCGTCGGCGGGAATTACCTCACCGGGGTGCGGACGGCGGCGGCGGCGGCCGTCTCCGTCCGGCATCTGGCGCGGGAGGATGCGAAGGTTCTTGGGATTCTCGGCGCCGGGCATCAGTCCCTCTTCCAGCTCCGGGCGGTCGCGGCCGCGCGTGGCTTCGAGCGGGTGATTGCGTGGAACCGCGACGAGGCGAAGCTCAAGCGCCTCGCGGATGCGGCGGCGGCGCTCGGGCTTCCTTTCGAGGCGGTGGAGCGGGCGCGGCTCGGCGCGGAAGCGGATGTGATCGTCACCATCGTCTCGGCGCATGAGGCCCTCATCATGGCCGAAGAGGTGAAGCCCGGCGCGCATCTCGCCTGCATGGGGACGGATACTGTCGGCAAGCAGGAGGTCGATCCCGCGCTTCTCGCCCGCGCCGAAGTCTTCGCTGAGGAGCCCTCGCAGAGCGTTACGATCGGGGAGGCGCAGCATGCCCTCCGGCTCGGGCTCATCGCGGCGGAGGCGGTCACGCCGGTGGGCGCCGTCATCAACGGCGCGCATCCGGGTCGGAGCGGGCCGGAGGCGGTGACGCTGTTCGACGGGTCGGGCGTCGGCCTGCAGGACCTTGCGGTCGCCTCGCTCGCGCTGAAACGGGCGAAGGAGGCCGGGCTTGCGGGCGCGGCGAGCCTTTGAGCCGGGCCATGGCGCTTCCGGCCCCGGACTTGATCCGGGCCCCCGCAGTTCCGGGCGCGCATTGTTCTTCGAGGCCCCGGCTCAGGGCCGGGGCCCTGCGAAAGGCCCTATCCCCGGAAGCTCCGGAAGCGGAGCGCCGCCCGCGTCTCGCTGCCGAATTCGCGGCGGAAGAGCATCGCGGCGACGAGAAGCGACGCGACCATGTAGGGGACGGGGCCGAGATACCAGGCCAGCGTCGCCAGCGCGAAATAGATCGCGCGCAGCCCCTCGTTGAAGTTGCGGGCGGCGATCCGGTTGATCGCGGCGCTGCGGGCGGCCTCGTTCTCGATCTCTTCCTCCGTATCCTCCGGCCGGTCCCCTGGCAGGGCGCCGAGGACAACAAGCCCGTAGCCGAAGACGCGAAGCGACCAGACGAACTTGAGGAAGGCGTAGACGAGGAAGGCGATGAGACAGAGCGTCTTCGCGAGCTGCGCCGGGCGGGAGGAATCCACTTCCCCCGCCACGCCCATGGCGACCGATTCGAGCAGCTCCATCTGCCCCAGCAGGGCGACCGCGCCGCCGATGGCGAACATCGTCATGGAGGCGAGGAAGCTCGCGCCGGAGCGGAGATGGCCGAGGAGCGCGACATCGCCGATCCGCACCTCCCGCCGCGCGGCGCGCCGCATCCATTGCAGCCGATAGGCCGAGACCATTTCCCCGGTCGAGCGCCAGCCGCGCGGGTGATGGGTCACCACCCATCCCGTCCCCCAGTGCAGGAACACGGCGAAGGCGAGCGCCGCCCAGTCGAGCGGGGAGAGGGCGTCAAGCCAGGCGGGGAGCGATCCGGTCATGGCCGGAGAGTGCTTCGGCGGCGGCCCGCGCGCAACGGGCGCCTTGCGGCGCGGCGCGGGGGCGCCATCATGGGCGGCGAAGCGAAGGAAGGAGCCTGAGCCATGCAGATGCCGGAACCCGAGGCGCGCATCCTTTCCCGCAAGGCGGAGATCGTGGCGCGGCTCGAAGCCGCGCTCTCCCCCGGCGCGGTGATCCATGCGGAGGAGGAGGTGCGCGTCTATGAATGCGACGCCCTGACCGCCTATCGCTGCCCGCCGCTCGCGGTGATCCTGCCGTCTTCCACAGCGGAGGTCGCCGCCGCGCTCCGGATCCTGCATGAGGAGCGCGTGCCGGTGGTGCCGCGCGGCTCCGGCACCTCGCTCGCGGGCGGGGCGTTGCCGACGGCGGATTCGGTGATCCTTGGCGTCGCGCGGATGAACAGGGTGCTGGAGACGGATTACGCCAACCGCTTCGTCCGGGTGGAGACGGGGCGCACCAACCTTTCCGTCACCGGGGCGGTGGAGGCGGAGGGGTTCTTCTACGCGCCCGACCCTTCGAGCCAGCTCGCCTGCGCCATCGCGGGCAACATCGCGATGAATTCGGGCGGAGCGCATTGCCTGAAATACGGGGTGACGACCAACAACCTCCTCGGCGTCACCATGGTGACGATGGAGGGCGAGGTGCTGGAGATCGGCGGGCCCGCGCTCGACGCGCCGGGGCTCGACCTTCTCGGCGTGATCTGCGGCTCGGAGGGGCAGCTTGGCGTCGTCACCGAGGCGACGCTCCGGATTCTGGCGAAGCCGGAGGGGGCGAGGCCGATCCTCCTCGGCTTTGACGCGAACGAGGTCGCGGGGGCCTGCGTCTCCGACATCATCCGGGCCGGAGTTCTGCCCGTCGCCATCGAGTTCATGGACCGGCCCTGCATCCGCGCCTGCGAGGATTTCGCCCATGCCGGCTATCCGGACGTGGAGGCGCTGCTCATCGTCGAGGTCGAGGGCTCGGAGGCGGAGATCGACGACCAGTTGGCGAAGATCCGGGAGATCGCGGCGCGGCATTCCCCGCGCGAGATGCGCGAGAGCCGCAGCGCCGAGGAGAGCGCGGCGATCTGGAAAGGCCGGAAGGCCGCCTTCGGCGCGATGGGGCAGATCAACGACTACATGTGCCTCGACGGGACGATCCCCGTCTCCGCGCTGCCGCTCGTCCTGCGGCGGATCTCGGAGATGAGCAAGGAGTTCGGGCTCGACGTCGCCAATGTCTTCCATGCGGGGGACGGGAACATGCACCCGCTGATTCTCTTCGACGCCAACAAGCCCGGCGACCTCGAATTGTGCGAGGCGTTCGGCGCGGAGATCCTGAAGCTCTGCGTCGAGGTCGGCGGCTGCCTCACGGGCGAGCACGGGGTGGGCGTGGAGAAGCGGGACCTGATGGAGCATCAATATGCAGCGGCGGATCTCGAGGCGCAGCTACGGGTGAAGGACGCGTTCGACCCGCGCTGGCTCCTTAACCCGGCGAAGGTGTTTCCGCTGCATGTGACGGCCGGGCGGAGGATGGCGGCTTGACGACTGCGCCCTACGCCGCCGCCGAATCTGCGCTCGCGGCGGAGATCGCCGCCGCGCATGAGGCTGGCGAGCCTGTCGAGATCGTCGGCGGCGGCACGCGCCGGGCGCTCGGGCGGCCGGTTCAGGCGTCGCGGGCCGTCTCCACGGCCCCGCTCTCGGGGATCGCGCTGCATGAGCCGGGCGCGCTGACGCTCGTCGCCGGGGCGGGGACGCCGCTTGCCGAGGTCGAGGCGGCGCTGGCGCGGGAAGGGCAGCGGCTCGCCTTCGAGCCGATGGACCATCGCGGGCTGCTCGGCTCCGCCGGGGAGCCGACGCTCGGCGCCGTCGCGGCGATGAACAATTCCGGGCCGCGGCGCATCCAGGCGGGGGCGGCGCGGGACGCGATGCTCGGCGTGCGGCTGATCGACGGGCGGGGCGAGGTCGTCTCCAATGGCGGGCGGGTGATGAAGAACGTCACCGGCTACGACCTCGTGAAGCTGATGGCGGGAAGCTGGGGGACGCTGGGGCTCCTGACAGAGATCGCCTTCAAGGTGCTGCCGATCCCGGAGGCGGAGGCGACGGTGGTCCTGAGCGGGCTGGACGATGCGCGGGCGGTCGAGGCGCTCTCCGCCGCGCTCGGCTCGCCTTACGATGTGACCGGGGCGGCGCATGGCGAGGGGCGGACGCTCGTCCGCGTCGAGGGTTTCGCGGCGCAGATCGCGCATCGCGGGCCGGCGCTGGCGCGGCTGCTCTCGCCCTTCGGCAAGGCCGAGATCGTGAGCGGGGAGGCGAGCGCGGCGCTCTGGCGCGGGGTGCGGGACGTGGCGGGGTTCCACGGGCTGGAGGGGGCCGTCTGGCGCGTCTCCGTCAAGCCTTCGGAGGGGCCGAAGCTGGTCTCGGCGCTGAAGGCGAAGGGGGAGTTCGCAGCGCTCTACGACTGGGGCGGCGGGCTCGTCTGGCTGCTGACGCCGGAGGAGGGCGACGCCGGCGCGGCGCTGATCCGTGCGGAGACGCGGGCGCGCGGCGGCCATGCGACGCTCGTGCGCGCCGCCGCGGCGACGCGCGCGGCGGTCGAGCCCTTCGAGCCGGCGGCGCCGGGGATCGCCGCGCTGGAGGCGCGGCTTCGGGCCGCCTTCGATCCGAAATCCGTCCTGAACCCGGGCCGGATGGGACCCTAAAGGAGAGAGCTTCGATGTTGCCGCAGGCCGCCCTGATCGCCCTCGCCTCCGCCGCCGCCTTCGGCGCGCTCACGCTCATGTCCGACCGCAAGCGCGGCGCGTTCCTGGCGCAGGTCGGGCTGGCCCTTGCCGCTTCGCTGGTCTTCGTGGCGATCATCGCGGACGGCCCCGTCCTCGGAGTCGAGCCCGAGGGCCTCGCGGCCTTCGCCGTCGGCCTGATCTCGGCGGCGGCTGCGGGGATGCTCTATCACCTCTATCTCGGCCGGTTCGAGCGGGTCTGGACGGCGAGGGGGGTGTTCTCCGCCGTCTATCTCGCCCTGTCGGCGATGTTCGGCCTCGTCTTCGCCTCCCTGATCTGAAAGCGCGGCCATGCAAACCTCCTTCACTGCCGAACAGCTCGAAGTTCCTGCGATCAAGCGGTCGAACCAGATCCTCCGGACCTGCGTCCATTGCGGGTTCTGCACGGCGACCTGCCCGACCTATCAGGTTCTGGGGGACGAGCTGGATTCCCCGCGCGGGCGCATCTACCTCATCAAGGACATGCTGGAGAAAGGGCGCCCGGCGGACGAGAAGACGGTGAAGCATATCGACCGCTGCCTCTCCTGCCTCGCC
Organism: Pikeienuella sp.; assembly: GCF_046290545.1. NCBI lineage: Bacteria > Pseudomonadati > Pseudomonadota > Alphaproteobacteria > Rhodobacterales > Paracoccaceae > Pikeienuella > Pikeienuella sp. The sequence continues at coordinate 21,071 of NZ_JBKAGV010000018.1, forward strand.
TGCATGAGCACCTGCCCTTCGGGCGTCCACTACATGCATCTTGTCGACCATGCCCGCGAATATATCGAGGAGACCTATCGCCGGCCGCTCGGCGACCGGGCGCTGCGCTGGCTGCTGGCGCGGATCCTGCCCTATCCGATGCGGTTCCGCTTCGCGATGCTGGGGGCGCGGTTCGCCAAGCCCTTCGCGTTCATGCTGCCGGGCAAGCTCCGCTCCATGGTCGCCTTCGCGCCCTCATCCATGCCGCCGCCGAGCCGGATGGAGGAGCCGCAGGTCCACAGGGCGGAGGGCGCGCGGCGGATGCGGGTCGCGCTGATGACGGGTTGCGCGCAGCGGGCGCTCAACACCGACATCAACGAGGCGACGATCCGGCTTCTCACCCGGCTCGGCTGCGATGTGGTGATCGCGGAGGGAGCGGGGTGCTGCGGCGCGCTCACGCATCACATGGGCAAGACGAAGGAGAGCCATGCGACGGCGGCGAAGAACATCGACGCCTGGGAAAGAGAGATGGCGGGGGAGGGGCTGGACGCGATCGTCATCAACACTTCGGGCTGCGGCACGACGGTGAAGGATTACGGGCACATGTTCCGGACGGACGGCGCCTATGCGGAGAAGGCGGCGAAGGTGGCGGGGCTGGCGAAGGATGTCTCGGAAGTGCTGGTGAAGCTCGCGCCGGAGCCGACGGGCGGGGCGCCGAAGCTGCGCGTCGCCTATCACGCGGCCTGCTCGCTCCAGCACGGGCAGCAGATCAAGGATCATCCGAAGACCCTCCTGCGGAAGATGGGGTTCGAGGTCGTGGAGCCGGCGGAGGGGCATCTCTGCTGCGGGTCGGCGGGGACCTACAACCTGATGCAGCCGGAGATCAGCGCGCAGCTCAAGGCGCGGAAGGCGGCGAACCTGGCGGCGACGAAGCCGGAGGTCATATCGGCGGGCAATATCGGCTGCATGATGCAGATCGGCTCGGCGATGGAGGTTCCCGTCGTCCATACGGTGGAGCTGATCGACTGGGCGACGGGCGGGCCGAAGCCGCCCAGCTTGTGCTGAGGGCGCTCGCGCTCCTTCTCCTGCTGCCGCTCGCCGCGGCGGCGGAGGGGCGGGCGATCCTGCCGGCGCATGAGCAGGCGGAGTGGAACGCGGCGGGGCGGCTCAATCTCGGCGGCGGGTTCTGTTCGGGGGCGCTGATCGCGCCCGATCTCGTCGTCACCGCCGCGCATTGCCTCTATGCGCCGCGGACGGGGGTGGAGCGGCGCCCCGAGCGGCTGACCTTCGTCGCGGGCTACCGGATGATGAAGCATCAGGGCTTCGCCAAGGGGGCGCGGTTCGCGATCCACCCCGACTACGTCTACGACCCCGAGGCGGGGATGGAGGAGATCGCCGCCGATCTCGCGCTCGTGCGGCTTGCGGAGCCGCTGGCCCCCGCGCCCTTCGGCCTCGCCCCGGGGATCGAGGAAGGGGACGAGGTGACGATCCTCTCCTATGCGCGGGACCGGCCGGAAATCCCCTCCCTGCAATCGCCCTGCGGCGTCCTCGCCCGGCGGGGCGCGGTGGCGGTGCTGGATTGCGACGTGACCTGGGGCGTCTCCGGCGCGCCGGTCTTCCGGCGGGTCGAGGGGGAGTGGCGCGTCGTCGCCGTCGTCTCCGCGATGGGGCGATGGCGGGGGGAGAAGGCGGCGTTCGCGGTGGCGCTCGACGCGGCGCTCGGGCCCGTTCTGGCGGCGGATTGAGGGCGGATTCGGAGGATTTCCATGGAAATCGACCTCGGAGCATTGATTTAAAAAGAAAAAAGTCGTGATCGATTGTTTCAGGCTTAGCGAGAGGCGGCTGCGCCCCCTCCCCATCCCTCTCCCCGGCGGGGAAGGGGAGCCGGTTGCGCGGGGCGTTGGCGGGGCTCTTGAAGCGGCGATTTCGCCTTCCTACTTCCCTTATGTCGGGCGCCCGGACGGGGCCCGGCGAAGACGTAGAGAGGCGCCGCCCGGCAGGGGGCGCCGCATCAGGATCGCTCCAAGGAGGACAACTGACATGCGCACGTTCGACCTTTCCCCGCTCTATCGCTCCACCGTCGGCTTCGACCGCTTCGCCAACCTGCTCGACCAGGTGCTGACTGCCGAGGGCGCGCAGCCCGCCTATCCGCCCTACAACATCGAGAAGACGGGCGAGAACGCCTATCGCATCTCGCTCGCCGTCGCCGGCTTTTCCATGGGCGACCTCGACATCGAGGCGCGCGAGGGCGTGCTGATCGTCAAGGGCGGCAAGGCGCAGGAGCAGGGCGAGAACGCCCCCGTATATCTCCACCGCGGCATCGCGGAGCGGAGCTTCGAGCGCCGCTTCCAGCTTGCCGACCATGTCCGCGCCACGGGCGCGACGATGGAGAACGGGCTTCTCCATATCGACCTCGTCCACGAGGTGCCGGAGGCGCTGAAGCCGCGGAAGATCGAGATCGGCGGGATGAAGACCATCGAGGGCCGCCGCGGAAACGGGGGCAAGGCCCGCGCCGACGCCTGACCCTGCGCCGCAAGGCCAATGATTCTGCGCGCGCCGGGCGACCGGCGCGCGTTTCGCGTTACGGGCGGCGCAATGCAGGCTCTTGTTCCGCAACGCTTCCTCCGGAATCTCGAAATTCCTGCCCTCCGGCGCTTGACCGCGGCAAGAATGCTGCGCACTTTCCGCCCGCTCTGACATAAAATGACAGAGGGCCCGCAACGACGGGCGAACAGGGAGGGTTCAGTTTGGGCGACCATGTCGCGCCGCCGGAGGCGCTCGATACGCTGCCGAAAATCCTCGACTGGAACGCGACCGCGCGGGCCGGCCTTCCCGCGAGCCGCGAGAAGGCGTTCGGCATCTGGCAGAGCTCCACCTGGGCCGAGGTCCGGGAGGAGGCGCGCGCCTTCGCGCTCGGCCTCCTCAATCTCGGCCTCGCGCCCGGGGACAGGGTGGCGATCGTCGGGGAGAACCGGCCGCGCCTCTACTGGGCGATGGCGGCGGCGCAGATGTGCGGCGCGGTGCCCGTGCCCGTCTATCAGGACAGCGTGGCCGAGGAGATGCAGTATGTGCTCGACCATGCCGGCGCCCGCTTCGCCGTGGTCGAGAACCAGGAGCAGGTGGACAAGCTCCTTTCGGTGAAGGACCGGCTGCCCGCGCTCGAACGGATGATCTATGTCGAGCCGCGCGGGCTCCGGCGCTATGACCATGACCGGCTCCACGCCTTCGGCGAGGTGCAGGCGCGCGGCCGCGCGGGGGCGGACCGGGCGGAGGAGCTCGACGCGCTGATCGCCTCGGCCAGGGGCGCCGACACCTGCGTTATGCTCTATACCTCCGGCACGACGGGCAAGCCCAAGGGCGTGGTGCTGAGCCATGACAACATCCTCTCCGCCGCCCGCTCCTCCTCCGTCTTCGACGATCTTTGCGCCACGGACAGCGTGCTGGCCTATCTGCCGATGGCCTGGGTGGGGGATTTCATCTTCTCGATGGGGCAGGCCTATGTCTGCGGCTTCTCCGTCGCCTGCCCGGAGAGCGCGGAGACGATGCTCTCGGACCTGAAGGAGATCGGGCCGACCTATTTCTTCGCGCCGCCGCGGGTGTTCGAAAACCTGCTCACGAGCGTGATGATCCGGATGGAGGATGCGGGCGCTCTGAAGAAGCGGCTCTTCCGCGTCTTCATGGACCATGCGAAGCGCGTCGGCCCCGACATCCTCGACGGGAAGCCGGTGGGACTCATGGACCGGCTGAAATACCGGCTCGGCGATCTCCTCGTCTATGGCCCGCTGAAGAACACGCTCGGCATGTCCCGCGTCCGGCTCGGCTATACGGCGGGGGAGGCGATCGGGCCCGAGATATTCCAGTTCTACCGCGCGCTCGGCGTGAACCTGAAGCAGCTCTACGGGCAGACGGAAGCCTCCGTCTTCATCACCATGCAGCCGAACGGGCAGGTGCGCGCGGACACGGTCGGCGTGCCCTCGCCCGGCGTGGAGCTGCGGATCGACGAGAAGGGGGAGGTCTGGTACCGCTCCCCCGGCGTTTTCGTCGAATACTACAAGCAGCCGGAAAAGACCGCCGAGACGAAGGACCCGGAGGGCTGGGTCGCCACCGGCGACGCCGGCTTCATCGAGGAGGGGACGGGCCACCTCCGCATCATCGACCGCGCGAAGGACGTGGGGAAGATGGCGGACGGCTCGCTCTTCGCGCCCAAGTTCATCGAGAACAAGCTGAAGTTCTTCCCCGACATCCTCGAGGCGGTGGTGTTCGGCGCGGGGCGGGAGATGTGCTGCGCCTTCGTCAACATCGACCTCGGCTCCGTCGGCAACTGGGCGGAGCGGAACAACATCGCCTACGCCTCCTATACCGAGCTGGCGCAGCATCCGCGCGTCTACGAGACGATCCGGGCGCATGTGGAGGCGGTGAACCGCTCGCTGGCGGAGGACCCGATGCTGGCGGGCGGGCAGATCCACCGTTTCGTCGTGCTCCACAAGCAGCTCGACGCCGATGACGGCGAGCTGACGCGGACGCAGAAGGTGCGGCGGAGCATCATCGCGGAGCGCTATGCGCCGATCATCGAGGCGCTCTATTCCGGGGCGAAGGAGATCTTCGCCGAAACCGAAGTGACCTATGAGGACGGGCGGAAGGGCAAGATCAGCGCGACGCTGAAGATCGAGGATGCGGCGGTCGTTCCCGCCCAGCGGAGGGCGGCGGCGTGAAGGACATGGGGCAGGGCTTCGTGACGCCGGACGGGCGGCGGATCGGCGGGCCGGTGATGGAGGTGAAGAACATCACCCTCCGCTTCGGCGGCGTCACCGCGCTTTCCGACATCTCCTTCGACATCCGCGAGGGCGAGGTGCGGGCGATCATCGGGCCGAACGGCGCCGGCAAATCCTCCATGCTCAACGTCATCAACGGGTTCTATCACCCGCAGGAAGGCGAGGTCTGGTTCCGGGGCGCGAAGCGCGGGCCGATGAAGCCGCACCAGATCGCGCATCAGGGCATCGCCCGCACCTTCCAGAACATCGCGCTCTTCAAGGGCATGTCGACGCTGGACAACATCATGTCCGGCCGGCTCACGAAGATGAAGGCCTCGATGTTCGCCCAGGCCTACTGGTTCGGCGCGGCGGAGCGGGAGGAGACGGAGCATCGCGAGGCGGTGGAGCGGATCATCGACTTCCTGGAGATCCAGGCGATCCGCAAGACGCCGGTGGGGCGGCTGCCCTACGGCCTCCAGAAGCGGGTGGAGCTGGGGCGCGCGCTGGCGGCGGAGCCCTCGCTCCTCCTCCTCGACGAGCCGATGGCGGGCATGAACGTGGAGGAGAAAGAGGACATGAGCCGCTTCATCCTCGACGTGAACGACGAGTTCGGAACGACCATCGCGCTCATCGAGCACGACATGGGCGTGGTTATGGACATTTCCGACCGCGTGGTGGTGCTCGACTATGGCCGCAAGATCGGGGACGGGCCGCCGGACGAGGTGCGGAACGACCAGGCGGTGATCGACGCCTATCTCGGGGTGCCGCATGAATAGGGCGCTCGCCGCCGCGCTCGCGGTCTCTTTCGCGGCGGCGCCGGCCGCGGCGTCCGACGATGTTGCGGAGCGGTTCGTCAGCTGGTTCCAGGAGCGCTGCGCCCGGCCGATCCAGCAGGGCGCGGCGCCTGACGTCTCCTTGCTCGTCTCCGCGGGAGCCGAGGTGATCCAGCGCTATCCCACCGTGCCGGATTACGCCGATCTCGAAGGGCGGAGCCTCTCCTACTGGGTCTCCCGCGACGATCTGGCGGGGGAGATCGTCATCGTCGTCGAACACACGCCGAAGAGCGAGCGCTGCGCCGTCGTCACCCGCGCGTTCACCGCCGAGCGCTTCGCGCGGCTGATGAAGGAGACCTATCCCGATTATGTGGGGCAGTCCTCCGACGAGGCGGTGATCAACGCCCGCGCCTTCCTCGAAGACCCGAGCGGGCAGGGCCGCAGCCTCGTCTATTCCTCCTACCATGACGCCCAGCACGGGGTTTCCGCCGGGGTCGTCTCCATGAGCGAGGCCGAGTGATGGATCCCGTCGTTCTCAACACCCTGGAAGTGATCCTGAACGGGCTGATGGCCGGGGTGATGTATTCGCTCGTCGCGCTCGGCTTCGTGCTGATCTTCAAGTCCTCCGGCATCTTCAACTATGCGCAGGGCGTCATGGCGCTCTTCGCGGCGCTGACGCTGGTGGGGTTGCAGACGGGGCAGGTGCCCTTCGCGCATCTCATCAACGCGATCTTCGGGACGCAGCTGCATCATTTCGGCTGGGAGCTGCCCTCGATCCTCGCCATTCTCGGCTCGATGGCGGTGATGATCCTCTTCGCCTTCCTCGTCGAGCGCTACATCCTCAAGCATCTGGTGAACCAGGAGCCGATCATCCTCTTCATGGCGACGATCGGCCTCGCCTTCTTCATGGAGGGGTTCGGGGACCTGATGTGGGGCGCCGATATCAAGAAGCTCGATGTCGGCCTGCCGCAGGGCGGCTCCTTCTGGCTCGAAGAGCAGACGATGGGCTGGGCCTCGGAGGGCTCCGAGTATTACGGCATGTATATCGACGTGCTGGACGTCTGGGCGACGATGATCGCCGTGGCGCTGGTGATCGCGCTCACGCTCTTCTCGCAATACACCAAGACGGGCCGTGCGCTCCGCGCGGTGGCGGACGACCATCAGGCGGCGCTTTCCGTCGGCATCTCGCTCCGCGCGATCTGGGTGATCGTCTGGGCCATTGCGGGGTTCGTGGCGCTGGTGGCGGGGATCATGTGGGGCGCGAAGCTCGGCGTGCAGTTCTCCCTATCGCTCATCGCGCTGAAGGCGCTGCCGGTGCTGATGCTCGGCGGCTTCACCTCGATCCCCGGCGCCATCGTCGGCGGGCTCATCATCGGCGTGGGGGAGAAGCTCTTCGAGTTCTCCATCGGCCCGATGATCGGCGGCGCGACGGAGAACTGGTTCGCCTACATGCTGGCGCTCCTCTTCCTCGTCTTCCGCCCGCAGGGGCTCTTCGGCGACAAGATCATCGAGAGGGTGTAAGATGTTCTACCGCGAGGCCGGAGACTTCAAGACGTCCTACCCGGCGGACGCCGCGACCTTCCCCATCGCCTTCGACCGCTGGCGCTATTTCCTCGTCATAGGCTTCGCCTTCCTCGTCGTGCCGTTCATCATCAACGACTACTGGGAAAAGGCGATCCTGCTGCCGTTCCTGATCTATGCGCTGGCGGCGATCGGGCTCAACATCCTGACGGGGTATTGCGGGCAGGTCTCCCTCGGCACGGGCGGGTTCATGGCCTGCGGGGCCTTCGCCTGCTACAAGCTGATGACGGCCTTTCCCGACCTCAACATCTTCTTCATCATCCTGCTTTCGGGCGGGATCACGGCCTGCGTGGGGCTGCTCTTCGGCCTCCCCTCGCTCCGCATCAAGGGCTTCTACCTCGCGGTGGCGACGCTGGCGGCGCAGTTCTTCCTCGTCTGGCTCTTCAACAAGGTGCCGTGGTTCTACAACTATTCCGCCACGGGGCAGATCACGGCGCCGGAGCGGACGATCTTCGGGATTGCGGTGACGGGGCCGGAAAGCCCGGCCTGGGCGACCTATCTCTTCTGCCTCGTCTTCGTCTTCGTCTTCGCCTGGGTGGCGCGGAACCTGACGCGGGGGCGGAACGGGCGGGAATGGATGGCGATCCGCGACATGGACATCGCGGCGGAGATCATCGGCGTAAACCCCTTGAAGGCGAAGCTGACGGCCTTCGCCGTCTCCTCCTTCTATGTCGGGCTCGCGGGCGCGCTCTTCTTCTCCGTCTATCTCGGCGCGGCGGAGGTGGGCGAGGCGTTCAACATCGACAAGTCCTTCCTCGTCCTCTTCATGATCATCATCGGGGGGCTCGGCTCGATCTTCGGCTCGTTCGTCGGCGCCGCGTTCATGGTGCTGCTGCCGGTGCTGCTGAAGAACCTTCTGGTCGGCTCGCTCGGCTGGCCGGCTGACCTTGCGCAGCATGTGCAACTTCTGGTCGTCGGCCTGCTGATCGTCGGCTTCCTCATCGTGGAGCCGCACGGGCTGGCGCAGCTCTGGCGGCTCGCCAAAGAAAAACTTCGGCTCTGGCCCTTCCCGCACTAGGATGGCCGGACCGCGAGACTCCGGGGCAGCCGGGGCAGGACTTCAAGACGTGAACCCTCAGGGAGGACTGACCAAGATGAAAACGGGCGCTTTCACCGCGATGGCGGCGGCGACGATGCTGGCGGCCGCGCCGGCTCTCGCCGACCTCGTCATCCCGACACTGAACTACCGGACCGGGCCCTACGCCCCGAACGGCATTCCCTATGCGGACGGCTTCTCCGACTACCTGAAGCTCGTCAACGCGCGCGACGGCGGCGTGGGCGGCGTGCCGATCGTCGAGCGGGAATGCGAGACGGCCTACAACACGGAGAAGGGCGTCGAGTGCTATGAGGCGCTGAAGGGCGAGGGCTCGCTCGTCTTCATCCCGCAGTCCACCGGCATCACCTACCAGCTGATCCCCAAGGCGACGGTGGACCAGATCCCCGTCCATTCCATCGGCTACGGCCGCACCTCCGCCGCCAACGGCAAGGTCTTCGAATGGGTGTTCAACTATCCCGGCACCTATTGGGACGCGGCCTCGATCATCGTGAAATATGCGATGGACCAGTCCGGCGGCTCCCTCGAGGGCAAGAAGATCACGCTGGTCTATCACAACAGCGCCTATGGCAAGGAGCCGATCCGGACGCTGGAGGACCTCGCGAAGAAGCACGGCTACCAGCTGACGCTGATCGCGGTGGACCATCCGGGGCAGGAGCAGAAATCCCAGTGGCTCCAGATCCGGCGCGAGCGGCCCGATTTCGTGTTCATGTGGGGCTGGGGCGTGATGAACCAGGTCGCCGTGCAGGAGGCCGCGAACATCAAGTTCCCGATGGAGAATTTCATCGGCGTCTGGTGGTCCGGCGCGGAGACGGACGTGCTGCCCGCGGGCGACGGCGCGAACGGCTACAAGGCGATCACCTGGCACAGCCCGGGGAGCGACTTCCCGATCTATGCGGACCTCAAGACCCATGTCTACGACAAGGGGAACGCCGCCGGCGACGGCACGAAGGCGGGCGAAGTGCTCTACAACCGCGGCCTCTATGCGGCGATCGTGACGGTCGAGGCGATCCGCAAGGCGCAGGAGATCCACGGCGTCGCGCAGATCACCCCGGCGATGATGCGGGACGGGATGGAGAACCTCTCGATCTCTGCGGAACGCTGGGCCGAGCTCGGCTTCCCGAACTTCACCGCGCCGATCGCGATCTCCTGTGCGGACCATGGCGCGCCGGGCCTCGGCGCGATCCAGCAATGGGACGCGGCGGCGAAGACCTGGACGATCGTCTCGGACTACTACACGCCGGACGAGGAGGTGGTGCAGCCGCTGATCGAGGCGGACAGCATGGCCTACGCCTCCGAGAACAACATCACGCCGCGCACCTGCGAGTGACCTGACCGCGCCCCCGGCCCCGATGCGGGCCGGGGGCGACCCATGCCACAGGATTTCCCCGATGCTCGACGGCGCCAAGACCGAAACCCTGCTCGACGTCTCGAATATCGAGGTGATCTACAACCACGTCATCCTCGTGCTGAAGGGCGTCAGCCTTTCCGTGCCGAAGGGCGGGATCGTCGCGCTGCTCGGCGGCAACGGCGCGGGCAAGACGACGACGCTGAAGGCGATCTCCAACCTGCTCCATTCGGAGCGGGGTGAGGTGACAAAGGGGCGCATCCTCTACAAGGGCGAGCCCATCGCGGACCTCAACCCCTCCACGCTCGTGAAAATGGGCGTGATCCAGGTGATGGAGGGGCGGCACTGCTTCCAGCATCTCACGGTGGAGGAAAACCTCCTCACCGGCGCCTATACGCGCAAGAGCGCGAAGGAGACGGCGGAAGACCTGGAGCTTGTCTATACCTATTTCCCGCGGCTCAAGGAGCGGCGGAAGAGCCAGGCGGGCTATACGTCAGGCGGCGAGCAGCAGATGTGCGCCATCGGCCGCGCGCTGATGAGCCGGCCGGAGACGATCCTCCTCGACGAGCCCTCGATGGGCCTCGCGCCGCAGCTGGTGGAGCAGATCTTCGAGATCGTGAAGCGGCTGAACGAGGAGCAGGGGGTGACGTTCCTCCTCGCGGAGCAGAACACCAACGTGGCGCTCCGCTACGCGCATTACGGGTATATTCTGGAGTCCGGCCGGGTGGTGATGGACGGGCCCGCGAAGGACCTGCGGGAGAACCCGGACGTGAAGGAATTCTATCTCGGGATGTCCGACAAGGGGCGGAAGAGTTTCCGGGATACGCGGTCTTATCGGCGGCGGAAGCGCTGGTTGAGCTGAGCTATCTCCGCTTCCGGCAATACAGCTCCAGCCGGTGCCGCACGACCTCGTAACCCAGCTCCTCCGCGATCAGGGCCTGAAGCGCCTCGATCTTCTCTGACCGGAACTCGATCACCGCGCCCGTCTCCACGTCGATGATGTGGTCGTGATGCGGGGCGTCCGTCGTCTCGAACCGCGCGGGGGCGCCCTCGAAGGCGAGGCGGTGGACGACGCCTTGTGACTCAAGCGCGGAGAGGGTGCGGTAGACGGTGGCGAGGGAGACCGTTTCCTCGATCTCCCGCGCGCGGCGGTGAAGCTCGTTCGCGTCCGGGTGGTCGTCCGCCTCGGCGAGGACCTTGAGAAGGGCGGCGCGCTGGCGCGTTATGCGCACGCCGTCGGCGCGGAGCGCCTCCTCCATTTCCGCTGCGGTGGCGTTCGATCCGGTCATGGTCCCATCATAACGGCGGCTGCGGGGCGCGTAAATGCGAAGGGTCGCAACTGGCCGCGCCTTGACAAGATGCAAATCGTTCTCATTATCATTCTAAACTTCCAACGGAGCCCCCCATGACGCGCCTCGCCGCATTCGCACTCGCGTTCGCCGCCCTCGCAAGCCCCGCCGCCGCCGAAAAGCTGAAGGCGGTCACCACCTTCACCGTCATCGCGGACATCGCGCAGAACGTCGCGGGCGATGCGGCGGAGGTGGAGTCGATCACCAAGCCCGGATCGGAAATCCACAATTACCAGCCGACGCCGCGCGACATCCTCAGGGCGCAGGAGGCCGATCTCGTCATCTGGAACGGGCTCGGCCTCGAACTCTGGTTCGAGCGGTTCTTCCGGAACCTGAGCGACGTTCCCGCCGTCGTCGCCTCCGAGGGGGTGGAGCCCATCGGCATTTCCGAAGGCCCCTATGAGGGCAAGGCGAACCCGCATGCCTGGATGAGCCCGACGGACGCCAAGACCTATGTCGCCAATATCCGCGACGCCTTCATCGCCGCCGACCCGGCGAATGCGGAGACCTATCGCGCCAACGCCGAAGCCTATATGGCGGAGATCGACGCGGTGGCCGAGCCGATCCGCGCCGCGCTCGAAGCCCTGCCGGAGAACCGGCGCTGGCTGGTGACGGGGGAGGGGGCGTTCAGCTATCTCGCCCGCGACTTCGGGCTCCGGGAACTCTATATCTGGCCGATCAACGCGGACCGGCAGGGGACGCCGAGCCAGGTGCGGAATGTGATCGATACTATGCGGGCGAACGACATCCCGGTGATCTTCTCGGAGAGCACGGTCTCCGCCGACCCGGCGCAGCAGATCGCGCGGGAGACGGGCGCCTCCTATGGCGGCGTGCTCTATGTGGACAGCCTGAGCGAGGCGGACGGGCCGGCGCCGACCTATCTCGACCTGCTGCGGGTGACGGCGCAGACCATTGCGGAGGGGCTATCGGAATGAGCGAGGCGGCGGGGCTCGACGTTTCCCATGTCACCGTCGCCTATCGCAACGGCGTCGTGGCGCTCCGGGATGCGAGCTTCACCGTCCCGAAGGGCTCCATCACCGCGCTCGTGGGCGTGAACGGGGCGGGAAAATCCACCATCTTCAAGGCGGCGATGGGCTTTCTCGAAGCCGCCTCGGGCGAGGTGCGCATCCTCGGCCTGCCGGTCAGGGAGGCGGTGCGGAAGAACCTTGTCGCCTATGTGCCGCAGGCGGAGGAGGTGGACTGGTCCTTCCCCGTCCTCGTCGAGGACGTGGCGATGATGGGCCGCTACGGCCATATGGGCTTCCTCCGCCGCCCCTCCGCGAGGGACCGGGCGGCGGTGGACCTGGCGCTGGAGCGGGTGGGGATGGCGGCCTTCCGTCGCCGGCAGATCGGGGAGCTTTCGGGCGGGCAGCGGAAGCGGGTGTTCCTCGCCCGCGCGCTGGCGCAGGACGCGCAGGTGATCCTGCTCGACGAGCCGTTCACCGGGGTGGACGTGGACACGGAGGCGGCCATCGTCGCGCTGCTGAAGGCGCTCCGGGAGGAAGGGCGGGTGATGCTCGTCTCCACCCACAATCTCGGCTCGGTGCCGGAATTCTGCGACCGGGTGGCGCTGGTGAAGGGGACCGTTCTGGCCTACGGGCCTACGGCGGAGGTCTTCACCCACGCCAATCTCGCCCGCGCCTTCGGCGGCGCGCTGCGGCGCTTCGACCTCGGCGGGCCGGACCTCCATGACGACGACGACGCGCGCACCGTCACCGTGCTGACGGATGACGAGCGGCCCTTCGTCCTCTACGATGAGAAGGCGAAGTGAGCGCGCTGGCCGAACCCCTCGCCTATGGCTACATGGTCAACGCCATGTGGGTTTCCGCGCTTGTCGGCGCGCTCTGCGGCTTTCTCTCCGCCTTCCTGATGCTGAAGGGCTGGTCCCTGATCGGGGATGCGCTGGCGCATTCCATCGTGCCGGGGGTGGCCGGCGCCTTCATGCTCGGCCTGCCGCTCGCCTTCGGCGCCTTCCTCTCGGGCGGGCTCGCCGCCGCGGCGATGCTGTTCCTCAACCAGCGGAGCGGATTGAAGGAGGATGTGGTGATCGGCCTCATCTTCACCTCCTTCTTCGGGCTCGGGCTTTTCATGGTGTCGCTCTCGCCCGCCTCGGTGAACGTGCAGACGATCATCATGGGGGAGATTCTCGCGATCACGCCCGAGGATACGCTGCAGCTTGCGATCATCGGCGGGGTTTCGCTCACGATCCTGCTTCTGATCTGGCGGGACCTGATGGCGGTGTTCTTCGACGAGGCGCATGCGCGGGCGATCGGGCTCCGCGCGGGATTGCTGAAAGGCGTGTTCTTCACGCTGCTCGCGGCGGCGACGGTGGCGGCGATGCAGACGGTGGGCGCCTTCCTCGTCATCGCCCTCGTGGTGACGCCGGGGGCGACGGCCTATCTGCTGACCGACCGGTTCCCGCGGCTCATCCTCCTTGCCGTCCTCCTCGGGGCGGGGAGCTGCCTCGCGGGAGCCTATCTCAGCTATTTCCTCGACGGGGCGACGGGCGGGACGATCGTGGTTCTCCAGACGCTCCTCTTCCTTGCCGCCTTCTTCCTCGCGCCGAAGCACGGGCGGATCGCCGCGCGGCGTATCCGGGCGGCGGCGATCCGGCGGGCCGCGTGATGGAGGCGCTGTTCCTGCCGTTTCGCTTCCCGTTCATGACGGATGCGATGCTGATCGCCGCGCTCGTCTTCGTTCCCGCCGCGCTCCTCTCCTGCTTCCTCGTGCTCAGGGGCTGGGCGCTGATGGGGGATGCGATTTCCCATGCCGTGCTCCCCGGCGTCGTCGGCGCCTGGATGATCGGCCTGCCGATCGCGCTCGGCGCCTTCGCCGCCGGCATGGTCTGCGCGCTCGCCGCCGGATATCTGCAGGAACACAGCCGGGTGAAGCCGGATACGGTGCTCGGCGTGGTGTTTTCCGGCATGTTCGGCCTCGGCGTGGTGATGTTCGCGGCCTCGGAGACGGACCTCCATCTCGACCATATCCTTTTCGGGGACATTCTCGGCGTCTCCGCGCGGGACCTTTGGGAGACCGGCGCGGCGGCGGCATTCGTTTCTCTGGTGCTGCTGGTCAAGTGGCGGGATTTCATGCTGCACGCCTTCGACCCGGCCCATGCGCGCGCGGCGGGCCTGCCGGTGCGCGTGCTGCATTACGGGCTCCTCGCGCTCCTCGCGCTCACCATCGTCGCGGCGCTGAAGGCGGCGGGGATCATCCTCGCCATCGCGCTCCTGATCGCGCCGGGGGCGGTCGCCTTTCTCGTGACGCGCCGGTTCGGGGCGATGCTGGCGGTCGCCGTCGCGGTCGCGCTTGGCTCCTCGCTCCTCGGCGTCTGGCTTTCCTTCTTCCTCGACAGCGCGCCGGCGCCGACCATCGTGCTGCTGATGACGGCGGCCTTCATCGCCGCTTTCGCCGCGGCGAACGTGCGGGCGCGCAGGGCGGCCTGAGCGCGAAGCGGGGCGTCACAGAACTTTTACGAATCCGTAACGGAATCGCCTCCCGGCGCCTTTAGCGCGGCTCCTGAAGCTTCAAAGGGCCGCCATGTTTCTGCACATCGAGAGCCTGACCAAGACGTTCGGCGCCGCCACGGCTGTCGACCGGGCGGAGATCGTCGTCGAGACGCCGCAGATGATCGGCGTGATCGGCCGCTCCGGAGCCGGCAAGTCCACGCTGCTGCGCATGATCAACCGGCTGACGGACGCGACCTCGGGGCGCATCCTCGTCGAGGGGCGGGACGTGCTGGCGCTGAAGGGCGCGGAGATGCGCCGCTGGCAGGCCGAATGCGCGATGGTGTTCCAGCAGTTCAACCTCGTCCCCCGGCTCGACGTCGCCTCCAACGTCGTCTTCGGCGCGCTGAACCGCCGTTCCGCCCTCGCCACTATGTTCAACCTCTTTCCGCGCTCCGACATCGAGCGCGCGCTCGACATCCTGGAGCGGCTCGGCATCGCGGAGCATGCGGCGAAGCGGGCGGAGGCGCTCTCAGGCGGGCAGCAGCAGCGCGTGGCCATCGCCCGCGCGCTGATGCAGGACCCGAAGATGGTGCTGGCGGACGAGCCCATCGCCTCGCTCGACCCGATGAACGCGCAGGCGGTCATGGAGGCGCTGCGCCGGATCCATACGGAGGACGGGCGGACGGTGATCTGCAATCTCCACACGCTCGACACCGCGCGGCGCTATTGCGACCGGGTGATCGGAATGCGGGCGGGCCGGATCGTGTTCGACGGCCCTTCCTCCGAGCTGACAACCGCGGTTGCGCGGGAGATCTACGGCGCCGGCGAGGATTTCTCGGAGGCGGCGACGTCGACGGAGCTCGAGACGCTCAACATCGAGGACAAGGTCGTCGCCCGCGCGCTGAAGACGAAGGCGCCGACCCTGAACTGAGGCCGACATCCGGCCCGGCCCTCCCGGCCGGGCCGTTTTTCATGGGAGAGTGAACATGAAGACGACGAAGACCTTCATCGCCGCCGCTATCGCGGCGCTGACGCTCGCCGGCGCCGCCGGCGCGCAGGAGATCACCGAGTTCCGCATCGGCGTGCTCGGCGGCGAGAACGCGCAGGACCGGATGACCTCCAACGAGTGCTTCCGCGCCAAGACCGAGGAGCTGCTCGGCGTTCCGACCAAGCTCTTCACCCCCGCCGATTATGACGGCGTGATCCAGGGCCTGCTCGGCGGCACGATCGACATGGCCTGGCTCGGCGCCTCCGCCTACGCCAAGGCCTATCTGACGGACCCCGAGGCGGTCGAGCCGGTCATGGTCAAGACCAATCTCGACAAGTCCTACGGCTATTATTCCATCGGTTTCGCCCGCAAGGACCGGAACATCGCCTCGCTCGACGACATGAAGGGCAAGGTCTTCGCCTTCGGCGACCCGAACTCCACCTCGGGCTACCTCATCCCCTCCATCGAGATCCCGCAGCAGACCGGCGCCACGATGGAGAACGGCGCCTATTTCGGCGAGGTGAAGTTCACCGGCGGCCATGAGCAGACCATCGTCGCCGTCGCCAACGGCGAGGTCGACGCGGGCGTGACCTGGGCCGACGGCATGGGCGCCTGGGAGGACGGGTTCAATTCCGGCGCGCTCCGCAAGGCGGTGGACGCCGGCCTCGTCGACATGAACGACATGGTCGAGATCTGGCGCTCCAAGCCGATCCCGGAAGGCCCGGTCGTGCTGCGCAAGGCGCTGCCGGAGCGGGTGAAGATCGACATGACCACGCTGATCGCGTCGCTGCCCTACATGGACCCGGAATGCGCCTACAACTTCATGGCGGGCGATGCGCTCGGCTTCCAGCCGATCAACCATGACGCCTACATCTCGATCATCGAGGCGCGGAAGTCCAAGGGCTGAGCCGCCTCCGCTGAACCGGGGCGGGGGGCTCCGGCCCTCCGCCCCTCTTCCGACAGGATGATCCGATGACAGAGGCGACAGCCGGGGCGGCGCGCGCGGGCGGGCCGACGATCCGCGAGGCGTATTTCGCCGAAGTGCGGCGCAAGCGGCTCTATGGCGGCGTGCTCCTCGCCATCTTCATCGTGCTGATGGTCGCCGGTTTCCGGCTCGCGGACGACAGGAACGCGGGCGGATTCTGGAGCGGCATCCTCAACATCTTCCAGTTCCCCTCCGAGGTCGTCTCCGAGGCGGCGGAGAAGGCGGCGAACCTTCCCGGCCTCGTGGTCCATTTCATCCCCTCGATGGTGGAGACGGTGAACATCGCCGCCGTCTCGACGCTGCTCGGCGGGCTTCTCGGAATCGTGCTTGCGCTTCTCTCGACGCGCGGGCTGGCGCGCTGGCCGCGGCTGATCGGGCTTTTCCGGCGGATGATGGACGGGATGCGCGCGATCCCCGAGATCGTGATCGCGCTCGTCCTCATCTTCATCATCGGCGGCGGCCCCGTGCCCGCAATGATCGCCATCGCGATCCACACCGCCGGCGCGCTCGGCAAGCTTTTCTCCGAGGCGGCGGAGAATGCGGACATGAAGCCGGTGGAGGGGCTGCAATCCGTCGGCGCCGGCTGGCTCCAGCGGATGTGGCTCGGCGTGCTGCCGCAGGTCGCCCCGAACTGGATCAGCTATGCGCTGCTGCGATTCGAGATCAACATCCGCGCCTCCGCCATCCTCGGCTTCGTCGGCTCGGGCGGCATCGGCTATGACCTGCGCATCGCCTTCCAGTGGGGGCAGGGGCGGTATGACGAGGTGGTGGCGATCTTCATCGTGCTCTTCATCACCATCGTGGTGGTGGACCAGATCTCCAGCGTCTATCGGGACCGGCTCGTGAAGGGAGCGATGCGATGAGCGTGGCTTTGGGAGGCGGCCATCGGGAGGCGGCGCACGGGTTGTTCCGGCGGAAGCGGATCGTCGCCTTTGGCGTTCCCGCCGCGATCCTCCTCTATTTCGTCTATATCTTCTTCGCCTTCGACCTGCCCGGCCTCGCGCAGCGGGCGCGGCTCGACAATGCAGCGATCCTTGTTTCCGATTTCTGGAGCTACAAGACGCATGTCACGAAGGACAACCGGAACGGCGAGATCACGGCCGCCATCGAGGGCGAGGCGAAGGGCGCCTATCCGGCGGGAACCTTCCCCGACTGGGTTGAGGAGACGGAAGGCGGCGTCCGCATCGCGCTGCGGGACGGCCATGCGGCGGTCTTCGAGCCGGAGGGCGCGCGCTATCTCCACCCGGAATTCGGGGAGATCGTCTTGCGGACCGAGGGGCGGCGGATCGCGCTGGTTCTTCCGCCCGCGCTTTCCGAGGTCCCCGACTGGATCAACGCCTCCGACACGCGCGTCGCGATCAACACCGAGGCGGGGCGCCTTTCCCTCACCCGCAACAGGACGGAGGCGTTCCGCTATTTCGCGGGCTGGGAGCTCTTCTTCTTCACGCTGGACAGCCCGTTCTCCGGCCGCTCCCTCGGCGAGCTCACGGCGCTCGCGCTCTGGGAGCCGCGGATCGACGAGGCGCGGTCCAATCTCGGCTACATGCTTTCCGAGTTCTGGACCAACAGGATGTGGCGGCACGGGGATGTCGCCTGGGCGATCTTCGAGACGATCCTGATGGCCTTCCTCGGCACGATGGGCGCGGCGATCATCGCCTTGCCGCTCGGCTTCGTCGCGGCGAAGAACTTCGCCCCGGCGGCGGCGGCCCGGTTCGGCGTGCGGCGGCTCTTCGACTTCCTGCGCGGGGTGGACGGGCTGATCTGGACGATCATCCTCTCCCGCGCCTTCGGGCCGGGGCCGCTGACCGGCTCGCTCGCCATCCTGATCACGGATACCGGGACATTCGGGAAGATCTTCTCCGAAGCGCTGGAGAACGTGGACGAGAAGCAGATCGAGGGGGTGCGCTCCACGGGCGCGAAGCCGGTGCAGCGCTATCGCTTCGGCGTCATCCCGCAGGTGATGCCGGTGATCCTCTCCCAGGTGCTCTACTATCTCGAGTCCAACACCCGTTCGGCCACGGTGATCGGCGCCATCGTCGGAGGCGGGATCGGGCTGCTGCTCACGCAGGCGATCATCACGCAGAAGGACTGGGAAGAGGTGACCTATTACATGGTCCTCATCGTCCTCATGGTGATGTTCATGGATACGGTTTCCGGCTGGCTGCGGCGGAGGCTCATCAAGGGCGCGTGAACGCCCGGCCCTTTCGGGCCGGGCGTCGTGCGGTTTGCCGCAGGGGTTTGCCACAGGGGTTTGCGCGGGGCGATGTGCGCGGTTCGTGGGATCCTCGACTCCGTCGCGACCGCCCTGCCGGGGAAGGCGCCGCCGCCCGCGCCCTTATGTCGCCGGCGGGCGGATGAACGTCGTCGCGTGAAGCACGCGCTGCGAGGGAGCGAACGAGGCGGAGAAGCCTGAGGCCGAGCCGCCGCCCACGTCCTCCACCACGCCGAGCCGGGTCCAGTGCGAGCCGCTCAGCTCGACGGCGGCGGCGTCCCATGCGCCTGCGCCGCCGAGCGTCACGCCCGTGGTCGGGCCGCTCGCCATGATCATGTGCAGCGCGGTCGAGCCGCCCTGCGGCGAAGCGACGCCGGGCGCCATCGTCGTGATCGGCGTCCCGCCGCTGGCGGCGACGGTCGGCGGCGAGCCGAGCTGGCCCGCGTCCACCCTGACGACCATGAAGGTGCCGCCGTTGGCGTTCGCCGCGTATCCGACATCGAGGTCCAGGTCGCCCGTCCCTGGCGAGGCGACGTGGTAGAGGTTGAGCTTGAAGGCGCTGCTCGCCCACCGGACCGTCTGCGGGTGGATGCTCGCGCCGCCGAGGGTCGCCGCGTTCGGATAGCCCGTGTCGGAACCGGACGAGCTGCTGGTCGCCACGAAGATGATGAGAGGGGAGCCGTCGTGCCCGGCGATTGTCGCCAGGTTGGCTGGGGCGCCCGCCGCGATGGCGTCGAAGCCGGCGTGTTCCACCACGGTGTAGGATACGGCGGACGCGGGGAGCGGGTTCGTGAAGAGCCCCGCCTCGACCTGGCCGAGGAGCGGCAGGCCCGGCTTCGTGGCGAGGCCGCTTTCGACGATCGGGAAGTCCAGGAACCGCGCGAGCGTGTCCTTGAGGTCGTCGCCCTCCGGGTCCGGCGGCAGGCCGACATAGTTGATCGAAGGCGGATCGTAGGCGAGCACGTCCGCGTTGGTCCAGTCCGAGCCGTCCTGCTTCCCGACGCGGATGCGCCGGAAGCCTTCATGGGTCACGAGGGCCGTGTCGATCGTCCGCGCTCCGTTGACGGTGAAGCCGAGGACGCCGCCGAGCACCTGATCGCCGCCGATCTCCACCGGCGGAACCTCCGCCGCGTGGAGCTCGCGCATCGTCGTGACGTCCCGCCCCGCGATGCCGACATGGACGTATCTCGGATCGTCGCCCGGCGCCGTCGGCCAGTCGACATAGTCGAGCATGATGTCGCCCGGATCGAAAGCGCCCACGGCGTAGGCCATGCCCGCCGCCGCCAGCGCGGCGATCTCCGAGAAGCCGCCGACCTGATTATTGGAGGCGTGGCCGGCGTCGAACCATGTCCCGTCCGGGTTGCGCGTCCCGTTCGTGAGCCATGCCGGGGAGAAGACATTGGGGAAGCCGAGAACGTATTGCCCGTACACCGGATGGCCGATGAACGCCTTCTGCGCATCCACGACCGGCGGGTTCGGGTGTTCCCGGAAGGCGAGGCGGCTGTGCGTCCAGTCGTAGATCTCCGCCCAGGAATGGTCCTGGATGTAGTTGAATGACCCGCCGAACTCGGTGATCAACGCGCCGGGCGCGACCGGGGCCCCGGACGGGTCCACCCCGAAGGCGATGCGCCCCGTGATGCCTAGCGCCTGGGCAGAGGTGGTGTAGTTGGCCGACGAGGAATAGGCCCAGTAGACAAGATCGAGCGCCACCGGCCGGTCCGTCTCGACGAGATGCGGCTGGCCCGCCTGCGCGATGAGGACTTCATCCTCCCAGAAGCGGCCGTTGTCGCTGTCGTTCACCGTCTGGCGGTCGTTCGTGCCGGAAACGGCGTGGCCCATGACGACGATGGGGCCATCCGTCAGCACCTCCGCCAGCGTGTTCGCAAAGCGCCAGACCGGGTCGCGCCCGGCCGCGGGCGAGCCCGCCACGTCGAAGACGAGCAGGTTGGCGGCTGTCACCGGCGCGGGCGTGAGCGCGTCCCGCTGGAGCGTGATGACGCGGACGGCGTTGTCCGCCAGCGCCACGGTCGGCGTGAGCGAGACGCCCTCGAAATTCGTGTCCCCGAGCCACCGCTGGTCAGACTGCGCGAAGAGCGACATCACCCAACCGATGAAGCAGGCGTTCGAGGTCGCGGCCGGGGCGTTGCCCGCATCACGGTAACGGACCTCGGCGCGCAGCGCGTCGAACCCGCGCGGCGCGCCCTCGATCCAGCCCTCGAAGGAGCCGTCGCCCGCGTCGGCCGTCGCGATGTCCATCCATGCGGAGACCGCCGCGCCGTCCGAGGCGCGGACCATCCGCCCCTGCACGATCTCGCCGGGCTCGCCCGCGCCCGAGACGAAGACAAGGCCGCTGTTCTGCTCCCGCCGCCCGGAGAAGATCGGCGCAGCGCCGCCGGGGCCGGTCGCGAAGGGCGAGAGCGTGAGTTCGGTCGCAAAGCTCACGCCCGAGACGACGACGGACCCGCTGGTCACGCTGGCCGCGCCAAGGTTGTTGGACGCCGTGACCTCGACGGAGAGGCTCGCGCCGACATCGGCGGCGGTCGCGAGATAGGCCTCGCCAGTCTCGCCGGGGATGGCGACGCCGTTTTGGAGCCACTGGTATCCGAAGGTCGGCTCTGGCTGGCCCGTCCATGAGCCGGGCTCGGCCGTCAGGCTTCCGCCGATGGCGGCGGTTCCGAGGATTTCGGGCGCGGCGGTGTTGACCGGCAGGCTCGCCGCCTCGATCCGCCAGGAGAAGCTCGCAAGGGCCTGACCGCTCTCGTTCGCGGCCGTCACGGTGACCGTGCTGGCCCCGACGGCGGTCGGCGTGCCGAAGACGATGCCCGTCGTCGGATCGATGGAGAGACCGGGCGGCAGGCCCTCGGCCGAGAAGGTCAGCCCGCCCCCGGAAAAATTGAGCGAAACGTCGAGTTGAGTTGTCATGGGAGAAGGTCCACCTGATCGGGAATCGGGCCGAGAAGCTGCGGCGGGGCATAGGCGCGGCGCACGGTCACCCGAAGCCGCGCCGGGACGGACGAGACGCCGTCGGCGACGGCCGGGCCGATCGCGGTCGTGACCGACTCGCCCTCGGCGAACCCGTCGCCGAGGCCGTTCCTGTCGAAGGTCACGGAGATCGCGCCCGCGGCGGTCGACGTCGTGAAGCGCCCGCCGGCGCTTCCCGGCGCTGCGGAAAGGTCGCCGCCGGGCAGGGAAAGGGGGCCGGCGGCGCCGAAGGCCCGGATCGGGCCGAGCGCGGCGACCGCCGCGTCATGCGGGATCGTCGCCGACAGGGACGCCGTGAGCCCGCCGGGCCCGCGCCGCGCCACGAAGGCGGGAATGGGAGTGAGCCGCATCCCGGCGCCTCAGCTGACGACGATGGCGTGGATTCCGCCGGCGGTCGTTCCGGTCGCGAGCACCTGCCGGACGCCGCAGAGCACCCAGCCGTAATCCGGGACCGTCACTGTCCGCGTGGCGCCCTTCTGGCTCACGAAGCGCACCGCGCCGCCCGCCTCCACATAGAGCGCGATGGCGACGTCGGGCAGCGCCGCCGAATTCGACGGGTCGACCGGCGCATAGTCGAGGCCCGGGCCTGAAAGGGAGGCTGCGCGGGAATCGAAAGGGTTGGACATGGCTGATCTCCGTGACGGCGCGGCCTCACCGCGCATGCGAAATTCGGGAGACCGCAGTTAGCAAACGAAGAGTAAATGATTTCGGCTCAATGCAACGCGCGATCAACGCGCAACAGGCGATCAATAAGCGGATCTCTGAAAGAATACCACCAGCGCCGTCATCACCAGGATCCGGAGATCGAAAAGGAGTGACCAGTTCTCGGCATAATATATGTCGTGCCTGATGCGCGCCTCCATTTTCGCGATATCCTCGGTCTCGCCGCGCAACCCTTTGACCTGCGCCCATCCGGTGATCCCCGGCTTGACCTTGTGGCGGGTGAAGTAGCCGCGGATCTGCCTGCCGTATTCCTCGTTATGGTCGAGCGCGTGCGGCCGCGGGCCGACGAGGGACATCGTCCCGTTCAGGACGTTGAAGAGCTGCGGCAGCTCGTCGATCGACGTCGCGCGGATGATGCGGCCGACGCGGGTGACCCGCGGGTCGCCCTTCGTCGCCTGACGGACGACGGCTTCGTCCGGCCGGTTGTGATACATCGAGCGGAACTTGTAGATCTCGAACGGCCGGTTGTTGAAGCCGAGCCGCTTCTGCATGAAGAAGACAGGCCCTTTCGGATCGTCGATCTTGATCGCCACGGCGACGATCAGCAGAAGCGGGCTGAGGAGGAGCAATGCGACTCCGGCGAAGAGATAGTCCTCCAGCGCCTTCAGCAGCGAGCTCCAGCCGGCGATCGGCCGCCGCTCCACCTCGAACATCGAGAGCTGCTGCAGCGAGCCGAGGACAGGGCGGAACCTGAGCCGGAAGCCCACGAGATCGCTCGCGATGTGGACGTTGACCGGCAGCTCCTTCAGCCGCTCGACGATGCGCGCGAGTTCGAGATCCTCGCTCCAGGGCAGGGCGATCACGATGTCGTCGATCCAGCCGGCGCGCACGTCCCGCAGGAGCCTGTCCGTTCCGCCGAGGACGGGGCGGCCGGCGACCTCGGTCGGCGCCTGCTCGCCCGCATCGGCGTAGACGCCGCGCACCACGGTGAAGTAGGGGCGGACCTCGTCGATCCGCTTCAGGAACCGGCGGGCCTGCTCCCCGTCCCCGTAGACGACGAGACTGCGGCCGATGAGCTCCTTCCGCGAGAGTCTGAGAAGAAACAGGTAGACGAGCATGCGCGCG
Organism: Pikeienuella sp.; assembly: GCF_046290545.1. NCBI lineage: Bacteria > Pseudomonadati > Pseudomonadota > Alphaproteobacteria > Rhodobacterales > Paracoccaceae > Pikeienuella > Pikeienuella sp. Next base: position 44,310 of record NZ_JBKAGV010000018.1, read on the forward strand.
GTGATCAGCACCACGACGCCCGAGCCGGCGAAGGCGAGGAGCCAGGTGAAGCTCAAACCCGCGCCCGCCTTGAGCGCGACCACGATGCTGAGGAAGAAGAGGACGGAGGTCGCCATCGCGGCGATCACCGTGTCCGAAAAGCGAAGCGGGCGCATGATCGCGTCGATCTCGTAGAGGCCGGCGCGCTGGAAGAGGAAGAGGGCGAGGAAGCAGACGAAGAAGGTCGTCGCCACGTAGATGTCCACGGTCTCGTACGAAAAGATCACGAGCCGGCGATAGGTGAGCAGCGCGCAGAGGCCGAGAAGGAACGCGTCGAGAAGGCCGACCAGGCCGGGAACGATCGCGACCGAGGACTTGCGGCCGCCATCGAAAGAGACCGATGCGCCCGGAGCCGGATCAGACACGCCTGCATACCTCGCTACGCGACAGAGACACGCCTCTCGACGCCGGATTCCACATGACCACCCCCCAAGCCCTTATGTCGCAACAAGGCCCGCCCTGCAATTCGCCTGTCCCCCTGCGGCAAGGGGGCGGCGGCCTTTCAGGGTTGGAGCGTAAAGGCCTTCGAGATCGTGAAGAACAACCGGTGGGATGCGGAATCCAGACTCTCCTCCGGCTGCAGCCGGAGGCTGTAGTTCAGCCCGGCGTTAAGCTCCGGCGTGATCGCGAACTGATAGCCGACGCTTGTCTGCACGAGGGTTGAGCCGGAGCCGCCGCCAACCAGAGTCGATGCGAGGCTCTGCCGCGAGAGGCCGAGGGACAACGAGAAGTTTTCCCGCGTGTTGATGCTGTGGCCAAGGCCGAGGTTGACCCGCAGACGGTCCTGCAACTCGCCGGTGGCGCTGGCCTGGAGCGACTGACCCGCGCTGAAGGAGAGGCTGGTGGCCTCGTTCACGGCGTAGCCGGCGCTGGTCGAGAAGCTGAAGCCGACGCGGCTGCTGTCATTGTCGCCGGGGCGCGTCGTTTCCGTGTAGTTGAGCCCGACCTGGCCGCCGAAGGTGAAGCCGGGATTGATCGAGGTGCTGACGCCGCCGCCGAAGCTGGCCGTGACCGATTCCGAATCGTTGGTCCCGCCAAAGGTCACGCGGCTCAGCCCGGTGCTCAGATTGACCGTGGTCCGGTCGGTTATGCTGTGGGCGAAGCCGCCGCTTGCGCCGATCGTCGTGCTGGGCGTCAGCGTGTCCGCATCGTCGGTGAAGCGCCGGATGGACAGGTTCGTGCCGAGATTGAACCGGTTGCGCGAGTCGATCCGGTAGCCCGCGCCGGCAGAGGCGCGCAGGCTGATCGCGGTGGCGTTCCGCTGGATGACGTCAAGATCGGTGGAGCCGTCATCCAGTTCTTCCAGTTCGGAAAAGACCGTCGGCCGGATGTCGAGAGAAAGGCCGCTGCTGAGGTCGAGCGACCCGACGCGGTGCGAGAGGCCGCCGCTGAAGCTCGGGGTGATCTGGTTCTGGCCGCCCTCGCCGATGAACCGCGTCGCCCGGAAGCCGGGGCTGAAGCTGAGCGACGTTCGCGGGGTCTCGCTGGAGATGGCGAGGTTCCCGGTCGTCGTCGAGCTGAAGGTCGGGTCGTCGCCGCCTTGCGAGAGGGTCAGGTTGCTGTCCGCGCCGAAACGCTGCGAGAGGGCGCCGGAGATGGTCCATCCATCCGCCTTCGCCGCGCCGACGGCGAACGACGCCAGCGCCGCCCCGGCGAGGACGCTGCGCCAGCGCGGGCGGATTTCGGCGCCGGGGAATGGCATCGGGGTTTGCGCCTCAGTCGAAGAGGCTGCGTTCGGGCACGATGATGACATCGCCGTCGCCGAGAATCGGGCCGGCCTCGGTCGACAGCCCGCTCTCCAGCGCGTCATAGTCGAAGAGTTCGACGGTCTTCACCCCGTCCACCTCGCGGTGGATCTGGATGCGCTTGCGCGCGGCGAAGGGCGCCGGGCCGCCAACGAGGGCGAGGGTCTGCACCACGGTCAGCGGCGTCTCCTCGTCGAACGGCACCGCGCCGGGAGAGCGCACCTCGCCGAGAACGTAGATCAACGGTTGCGGCTCCGCCTCCTCGCCCAGCGCGCCGAGCCCGACGGCCGACACGGTGACGGTCGGCGGCGTCACGAAGATGCTGGCGAGCCGTCCCTGCACCTCCGCGGCGAGCTGCTCCGGGGTCTTGCCGGTGGCGCGGAGCGTACCGGCGATCGGAAGGGAGATGCGCCCATCCGGCAGGATCAGCGCCTGCCGGTTCAGCGACGGGTCCTCAAGGACCGAAATGTCGATACGGTCGCCCGGGGCGAGCACATAGCGCTCGACTTCCTCGTCGCCCTCCTCGACCACCTGCGCCGCCGGCGCCGTGACGAGGCCGATAGACAGGATCGCCGCGGCGGCGCCCAGCATTCTGAAAAAACGTGACATTCCGGTTCTCCGTTCATCCGTCCGCATTCACCGCCCGCCGGGCGGCGCCAGACCGCGCCACTATCAGTCTACAACACTTGAAGACTCTCTAACAACACCTTCTTTCATAGATGAGATTCCGGGATTGCGGGCGCTTGCCGGGCTGCTGGCTGCGGGCAGCCTTCTCTCCGCCCGAACCATGCAGCCCTCCGCACCCGCCGCCGCGGTCCGTATCAGAAGCCGCCGGAGCGGGGAACGCCCTGTCGCGCCGCCGCGTCATGGAGCCGAGCCGGATGCGGCCCGGCGGCCGCGTGGCAACGGCCTTTCCCGCTCCTCCTTCCGCGCCTCCGCCGCCCGCCGCGTGGCGCGCGCCTCCTTCAGGAGACGCTCGGCAGCCTGTTCGCGCCCGGCCGCGCCGGCGGCGACCCGCTCCGCGGCGAGGAGCTCCGGGCCGAGCGCCTGCCGCCGCGCCGCAATCTCGACTTGGCGCAGGCGGACCGCGGCGCGGAAGGCGTCGAGCGCGACCTGTGCGGCGAGACCGCCCTCGGCCGCGGCCGCCGCCTCCTCCCTCGCCGCCGTCTCCAGCTCGACCGAAGCGGCGATGAGCGCGGCGTCGCGGCGGCGGAGGGCCGCGAAGGCGGCGAGGTCCCGCAGCTTCGCCTGCGCCGCGAGCGCGACGAGCCGGCCTGCAGCCTCCGGCGTCATCGTCCCTGCTCCTTCGCGCGCTTCCGCATCGCCTCGGCAAAGCGGATCGCCGCAGCGACGGCCTGGTAATGCGCAGGCTCGATCTCCCGCCCGATCTCCGTGGTCGCCTCCAGCGCGCGCGCCGTCGGCGGATCATGCCGGATCGGCACGCCCGCGCGCTCCGCCGTCTCGCGGATGCGGAGGGCGACGCCGTCCACGCCCTTGGCCACGACGACGGGCGCGCCGCCCATGCTCCGGTCCCATTTCAGGGCGACGGCGTAGTGCGTGGGGTTGACGATCACGACCGCGGCCTTCGGCACGTCGTGCATCATCCGATTGGTTGCGATCTCCTCAGCCCGGCGCCGGCGCTGGGACTTCAGCATCGGGTCGCCCTCGGCGTTCTTCGCCTCGTCCCGCATTTCCTGGTAGGACATGCGCAGCTTCCGCGCATGGTCGAACCGCTGCCAGAGATAGTCCACCGCAGAGACGGCCGCCGCCACTACCGCGATCTGGATGAGGAGCGAAAAGGCGAGGCGGGACATCTCCGCCGCCACCATCGCCGGTTCGGCCCGGACGAGGCCGATCACCCGGTCCGCCTCTTTGGCGAGGAAGATCGTGAGCAGCGCCGCGATGATGAGAAGCTTCACCGCCGACTTGGCGAACTCGAAGAGGCCGGTCGGCCCGAACTTGTTCTTCGCGTTCGCGATCAGGGAGATGCGGCTGAGCTTCGGCTCCAGCTTCTCCGGAGCGAAGACGAAGGCCTGCTGCGCAATGAGCGCGACGATGACGAGGAAGAACGGAAAGGCGAAGAGCGGAAGGAGCCCGACCATCGCCTCCGAGACCATTCCGAGCGAGAGCGCGCCGCCGCCCATCGAGAGATGCCGCGGCGCCAGCGTCTCCGCCCGCGCAAGATAGGCTGCGAGGGTCGATCCCGAAGTGGAGACGGCGGCGGCGCCGAACAGACCGAGCCCGCCGAGGAGACCGAAATAGGCCGCCGCGGCGGAAATGTCGTTGGACTTGGCGATGTCGCCGCGCTTTCGCGCGTCGTCGAGCTTCTGCTGTGTCGGCTCGTAGGTCTTTTCGCCCGAAGAGCTGTCGTCTTCCTCCGACATCAGCGTCCCCGGAACGGCGCAGCGAGCGCCTCGTCGAGCATGCCGGACCAGTGCATGAGCATGGCTGGCGCGCAGAGAAGGAGGAAGAGAAGCGCGCCCGCCGTGATCGCCGGCGCGCCGACGAAGGCGACCATGAGCTGCGGCATCGCCCGGTTGATCGCGCCGAGCGCCACGTTGTAGACGAGCGCGGCGACGAGGAAGGGCGCGGCAAGCGTGAAGGCGAGGCCGAAGGCCGCGGAGGCCCGGCCGACGCCCCATTCCGCAAGATCGCCCGCCACCGGGAAGACGCCGAAGGGGAACACCTCGTAGGAGCCGATCATCGCCGCCGTCGCCTTCACATGAAGGCCCGACGCCAGCACGAGCGCGATGCCGGCGACGACGAGGATGTTGCCGATCGCGGGCATCGGGTCCGGCGTCGCGCCGCCGCCGAAGATCTGCGCCACCGAGGTCGCCTGCGCGGCCATCGCGCCGGCGAGCTGCAACGCGAAGACGAAGAAGCGGATCGCGATGCCGAGCGCGAGGCCCGAGGCCGTCTCCGCCAGGATCAGGCGGCCGAGCGCGAGACCCGGCTCCGCCGTCTGGCCGACCGGCGGCTCCGTCGGAATGTCGAGCCCGGGCAGGACCGTCGGCCATACGAGCGCGGTGAACGCGATGGCGGCGACGAGCCGCACCCGCGCCGGGGCGAGCATTTCCCCGAAGCCCGGCAGCAGCGCGGCGACGGCGCCGACGCGCGCGAAGACGGCTACAAGCGCGTTTATCTCCGCCTCCGAGAAGGCGAAGAGCTGGCCGAGCAGCGCGAAGAGCCGCATCGTTTCGGAAGAGGCCGGGTCGATCCCCTCCATGATCAGGCGACGCCGATCAGCGAGGGCCGGGCATTGGAGCCGATCTCGTCAAAGGAGAGGACGGCGTTGCGCACGCCCTTCGCCTCCAGCACCGTCTTGAGGAAGCGCCGCCGCGCCGCGCCCACGGCGATCACCGGATAGCGGCCGAGCCGCCCGGCCTCCGCCACCTTCTCCGCCACCGAGGCGGCGAGGCGGTTGAACTCGGAGGGCGGGAGCGCGATGTCGGGCACGCCTTCCGTCGATTCGATCGTGTGGCGGGTGAAGATCTCCTCCCATTCCGGCCGAAGCTGGATCATCGGCAGCGCGCCGTCCGGCTCGGTCAGCCCCGCGACGAGCTGGAAGCCGAGCCGCCGGCGCACATGCTCGACAATCGCGTCGGGCGCGGCGCCCATGCCCTTCGCCTCCTGGATCGCCTCTAGAATGAGCGGCAGGTTGCGGACGGAGACCTGCTCCTCCAGCAGCCGCCTGAGCACGCCCTGGAGGAGGTCGACAGGCACCTTGTCCGGCACGAACTCGTCCAGCAGGCGGCGATTCGCGGCGGCGCGGTTCGGGTCGGAGACGGCGACGAACTCGTCGAGGAGCTTGCGAAGCGCCCGGCGGGTGAAGAGCCGCCCGAAATTCGCCTTCACGATCTCGAGGAGATGCGTCGCCACCACTTCAGTCGGGGTGATGACGGAGAAGCCGGAGAGGGAGGCGTTCTCCTGCTCCTCCTCCGCGATCCAGCGGGCGGGGGCGCCGTAGACCGGCTCGGCGGCGTCCTCCCCCGCAGGGGCGAGATGCGGCTGGTCCCCGAGGAGGACGAGCGCGCGGCCCGGCCTGAGCGTCGCCCGCGCCATCTCAACGCCCTGGATGCGGATGACATAGCCGCCGGAGGGAAGACTCGCATCGTCCGTCAGCCGGATCTCGGGGATCACGACGCCGTAGAGGCCGATGATGTGGTTGCGCATGTTGGTGATGCGGTTGCCGAGGCCGGTGACCTCGTCGAGGACCGACTCCACCATGTCGGCGGCGAATTCGACATGGATGTCGTCAAGGTCGAGCATGTCTCCGACCCGTTTCTCCGTCGGCCGCTTCTTCTCCTGTTCGGCGCTTTTCGGCGCGGCGAGGGAGAGGAGCTTCGTCTTCCGCGCGCCGGCCCAGGCGGCGGCGCCGAGGACCACGGCGCCGAGCAGGAAGGGCGCCATCGGCAGGCCGGGAACAAGCGCCAGCAGCGTCATCAGCCCGGCGACCGTGGCGAGCGCGGCGGGAAAGCCGCCGAGCTGTCCGATCACCGCCTTGTCGGCCGAGCCGAGCACGCCGCCCTTGGAGAGGAGAAGGGCGGCGGCGATGGACATGATGACGGCCGGGATCTGGCTCACCAGCCCGTCGCCGACGGTGAGAATGGCGTAGGTCTCGAACGCCTCCCCGATCGGCATGCCGTGCCCGAAGACGCCCATCGCGAGGCCGATCACGAGGTTGAGCAGGGTGATGAGGAGGCCGGCGATCGCGTCCCCCTTCACGAATTTCGAGGCGCCGTCGAGCGAGCCGAAGAAGGTCGTCTCCTCCTGCTCCAGCTTGCGCCGGGCCCGCGCCTCCTCATGGGAGATGGCGCCGGCGGCCATGTCGCTGTCGATGGCGAGCTGACGGCCCGGCATCCCGTCGAGCGCGAAGCGCGCGCCGACCTCGGCCATGCGGCCCGCGCCCTTGGTGATGACGATGAAGTTGACGATCAGCAGCACGCCGAAGACGACGAGGCCGAGCCAGATCGAACCCCCCATCACGAACATCGCGAAGCCCTCGATCACCTCTCCCGCGGCATGGGTGCCGTTATGCCCCTCCCCGATGATTAGCTTGGTCGACGAGACGTTGAGCGAGAGCCGCAGCATCAGCGAGGCGAGCAGGATCGTCGGGAAGGCCGAGAAATCGAGCGGGCGCTGGATGAAGAGCGTGTTGGTGAAGACGAGGATGGAGAGCGCGAAGGAGATCGTCAGCCCGAGGTCGAGCACCCAAGCCGGCATCGGCAGGATCATCATGAGGATGACCGCCAGCAGCGCGAGCGCGAGCAGGATCGTCGGCTGGTAGAGCTTGGAGATGTTCATCATCGTCTAGTCGAAAAGAGGGCGGCCGGCGCGCAGGAGCGGCGCGCCGGCGGAGAGGGCGGAAAGCGCGACGCCGCCGCGCCAGTTCGAGCGCGCGCGGTCCGGCGCGCCGTGCGCGGGGCCGGCGACGAAGAGGCCGCCGGCCGAGGCGGGCCCGTCTCCGGCCGTGGCGAGGAGGATGCGCGGCGCGGCGAGGGCCGGGAGATCCTCCGCCGGGTCGAGGCTGGCGAGGATCGAGTCGAAGCGCTTCGTATAGCGGTTGGCGAACTCCGGCGTGCGCGAATGATACTTGCCGACCGCCACGCGCCAGTCCCCCCCCTCCGCCTTCAGCTCGTTCAGGAAGCGGACGGCGTAGGCGGCGTTGGCGGCGGGGTCGAACATCTCCTCGAAACTCTCGAAGGCCTCGCCGTGCCAGCGGAAGTTGATCTGGAAGCAGCCGATGTCGAAGGAGCGCGCGCCGGCCTTGTGCCGCGCGCGGACAAAGGCGAGGGCCTCCTCCCGGTTGTCGAACCAGAAGCCCTCGCCCTCCATGTTCACGGTCCAGGGCCAGGGGCGGAGCGCGCCTTCGAGCCGCCGCCCGGTCTCTGTCCGCGTCAGTGCGCGCAGAATCTCGATCGGCGGGCCGCCCCGCGCAGCCCCCGCCGCCGAGGCGTCGCAGATTGCAGCGGTCGCCGCCGCGGGGCTTTGCGCCGCGACGGACACGGACGGAGCCGCGATGAGGAGAAGGGCGAGAAGCGCGGCGCGCGGCACGGGGTCAGCCTCCTGCGATGACGGGGATCAGCGAATCGCGCCAGAGGGAGACGATCGCTTCGCTCATGAAGCCCATGCTGATCCAGAACGTGATGGCGACAGCGGCGAGCTTCGGCACGAAGGTCAGGGTCATTTCCTGGATCGAGGTCAGCGCCTGAAAGAGGCCGATCACGAGACCGAAGAGGAGCGCGACCATGAGAATCGGCAGCGAGACGACGAAGGCGACCCAAAGCATCGCCCTCGTCACGTCCATGATTTCGCCCGGGCTCATCGGAGCGCGACCCCGCGGGGCCGGGTCAGACCGGCATCCGCAGGATTTCCTGGTAGCTTTCCACCACGCGGTCGCGGATCGAGATCGCGCTCTGCACCGCGAGTTCGGCGCTGGCGAGGGCGGTGACGACCGATTGCGGATCGGCCTTGCCGACCATGCCGGCCTTCGCCGTCTCCTCGCCCTGTCGCAGCGTCTCGACGAAGCTCTGCGCCGCCTCCTGCGCCGTCTCGGCCATGCCGGGGCGCGCCTTCCGGTTCCCGTCGCCGGGGGCGAGGGCGCCCTGGACGTTCTGGTAGAGCCGGCTTGCGAGTGCTGAATTCACTTCCATGACGATCCCCTTTCTGGCGGATTATCGGATAGCGGGCGGGTCTCCGCGGCTATCGGCGGAGAAGTTCGAAGAGCGAGGAGAGCATCCGGCGGGACTGGTCGAACATCCGGAGATTCGCCTCGTAGCTGCGCTGCGCCTCGCGGGCGTCCGCGATCTCGATCATCGACTGGACGTTGGAGCCCTCGTGGTATCCTTCGGCGTCGGCCAGCGGATGCGCGGGGTCGTAGACGCGCTCCAGCGGGCTTTGGTCGAGCGAGACGCGGCGGGCGGCAACGGCGCGGGAATCGTCCGAGCCGTTCACCATCGCCTCGAAGCTCACCAGCTTGCGGCGGAAACCCGGCGTATCGGCGTTGGCGATGTTCTCCGAGACGATGCGCAGGCGCGTCGACTGCGCGTTCATCCCGCTCGCCGCCGCCGCCATGCCTTTCAGAAGGTCGCTCATCTCCGGCTCCTTTCACCGTTCACCGCGCGCGGCCGATGGCCATGCGGATGAGGTCCATCGATTTCCGCAGGACGCCGAGCGCCATGTCATGGTCCGCCTGGGCGCGGGCGCCGCGGACCATCTGGTCCTCGAGGCTCACGGTGTTGCCGTTGGGCGAGGCCGCGTCGATCTTGGTGATTTCATAAGCTGTCGCGGCGGCGGCGGCCGATTCGAAACCGGCATGGCCGGGCCGGCTCGCCGCGGGAGAGAAGCTGGCGGCGCGCAAGGCGTTCGGGCCGGCCGTTTCGGCGCCGGGGCCGCGATAGGCCTCCGCGAAGGGCCGAACGTCCCGCGCCGCGAAGCCGGGCGTGTCTGCGTTCGCCACGTTCTGGGTTACAAGGCCCTGTCGCGTCGTCGCATGGGCGGCGAGGCTCTTGGCCATTGTGAGTATTGTCAGGTCGTTCGACACGGAGAGTTCTCCATCCGCTTTCGAAACCGGGTCTTAAGGATCGAAACTTTACAAGCGGTAACCCGAAGCCGGCGATTTCCGTCGAATTGAGGAGAGTTCGGAATGGTCGACGTGACGCATCTGGAGGCTGAGCTCGCCCGCGCCCCTTCGCGCCGGAGATGCGGCCAGGTCGCGGCGGCGGGCGACGGCTCCATCCTCGTCACCGGCCTTGGCGCCGCTGCGCGGCTCGGCGACCGCATCCTGCTTGCGGAGCGTCCGGACGCGCAGGGCCCGGGCGGAGAGATCGTGGGCCTCACGGCCGAGGGCGCGCGGGCTATGGTGCTCGGCGCCGGGGCGCCTGTCGCGCTCGGCGATCCGGTCTGGCTCGCGCCGGAGGAGCCGCCGCGGCCCGCCGCTTCGTGGCTCGGCCGCGTGGTCGACGCCTATGGCGCCCCGCTCGACGGGCGGCCCTTGACCGAGGGCAAGGTCGCGGCCCCGATTCGCCGTGCGCCCCCGCCGGCGGCGACGCGCGGCGGGCTCGGGCCGCGGCTCAGGACCGGGCTTTCGGTCTTCGACACGATCCTCCCGCTCGCGCGCGGGCAGCGCATCGGCGTCTTCGCCGGCTCCGGCGTCGGCAAGTCCCGCCTCCTCGCGGCGCTCGCCCGCGGAGTCGAGGCGGACGTGGTCGTCTTCGGCCTGATCGGGGAGCGGGGGCGGGAGCTCAACGAATTCATCCACGAGGGGCTGGGGCCGGAAGGCCTGCGGCGGGCGGTGCTCGTCGTCGCGACCTCGGACGAATCGGCCCTCGCGCGCCGCCGCGCGGGCTGGACGGCGACGGCGGTTGCCGAGCATTTCCGCGACGAGGGCAAGCATGTGCTCCTCATCCTCGACTCCATCACCCGCTTTGCGGAGGCGCATCGAGAGATCGCGCTGACGGCGGGGGAGACGCCGAGCCTTCGCGCCTTTCCGCCCTCGACCGCCAACATGATCGCCGCGATGGCGGAGCGGGCGGGGCCTGCCGGGCGCCGTTCGGCGGATGGTGCGATCACCGCCATCTATTCCGTCCTCGTCGCCGGGTCCGACATGGACGAGCCGGTGGCGGACATCACCCGCGGCGTTCTGGATGGCCATGTCGTGCTCGACCGCTCCATTGCGGAGCGCGGACGGTTCCCGGCCATCGATGTCGGCCGCTCCGTCTCCCGCGCCCTGCCGGCGGCGGCGAGCCAGGGCGAGAACGAGACGATTCTCGAGGTTCGCCGTCTCCTCGGCGCCTATGAGAAGGCGGAGCCGATGATCCAGACCGGGCTCTACCAGCCGGGCGCGGATGCGCTCCTCGACCGCGCGGTGAAGCTTTGGCCCGCGCTCGACGCCTTCGTTTCGGAGCCGAGCCCGAAGGGCGACGGCTTCGCGCGGCTTCGCGCCATCCTTGCGCAGGGAAGCTGAGGGCAACCGCCGCGAACGCAACTAAAAAGCCCGCGAAAGTCTCCGCTCATCCCCTCCCCCCCGCAAGGCTTTGTTAAGCGCGGCCCGGCAGAACGACGGCGGGGACAAGAAGGCCCCGGCCGACGGCGCCGAAGGCGACGATCCGGCGGGACGCCAGCAAGGGCGTTTCACCTCCGGGGCGAGACCCGGAAGACGACATGGCGGCGGAAAATCGCCGCGACCGATGCAGGAGAGCTCAAGATGAGCAGCATTCTCACGAACAACAGCGCGATGATCGCGCTGCAGACCCTGAACACCATCAACAAGAACCTCACGACCGTCTCCAAGGAGATCTCGACCGGCTTCAAGGTCGGCTCCGCGAAGGACAACGCGGCCGTCTTCGCCATCAGCCAGGTCATGCGCTCCGACGTGAAGGGCTTCGAGGCGATTTCCGAATCGCTCTCGCTCGGCCAGTCCACCGTCGCCGTCGCCTCCGACGCGGCGAAGGGCATCGGCGACCTGCTGCTCGACATCAAGAAGAAGATCGTCACCGCGGGCGAGAACAACGTCGACCGCGCGAAGATCCAGGACGAGGTCGCCTCGCTCGTCAACCAGGTGTCCAGCATCGCCTCCGCGGCGCAGTTCAACGGCCTCAACCTGCTGAACAACGGCAAGGTCGTGGCGGACGGCGCGGCGGTGACGACGGCGAACATCGTCGCCAACAAGGGCTCGCAGGCCAACTCCGTCCTCGCCTCGCTCGACCGCGGCTCTGACCAGACGGTCTCCACGGCGTCGATCACGGTCAACAAGCAGGACCTCACGAACCGCGCCGGCGCCGCCGGCACGGGCACCGACCTCGCGGCGGCGGCCTTCACCGTCTCCGGCGCGGCGGCGGCGGCACTCGGCTCCACGGCCACGCTCACGGTCGTCGGCGACGTCGCCACGGCGGCCCGTGGCGGCAACCGTGTTCTGGCTGGCGACAGCTACACGATCGGCGGCCTGACCGGTGTGACCGGCGCAGTGCGCTACGTGGCGCGGGACGGCGATTCGGTGAACGACATCGCCGCCGGCATCGCGGAGCGCATCAACCTGCAGGCGGCTGCGGACGGGATCAAGCTGACCGCTTCCGTCTCCGGCGCGGCGATCACGCTGACCAACAACACCGGCGCGGCCGTGACGGCCACCAGCACGCTGACCACCGGCGGCACCACCTCCGGCGGTCTCGAGACGCTCAGCCTGATCGACGTCTCGACGGAAGAGGGGGCCACTGCGGCGCTCTCCGCCATCGAGGGCCTGATCCAGACCACGACCAACGCGCAGGCCGCGCTCGGCACGTCCGAGAGCCGCATCGAGATCCAGAACGAGTTCATGGGCGCCCTGATCGACAGCTTCAAGTCGGGCATCGGCTCCCTCGTGGACGCGAACATGGAAGAAGCCGCTGCGCGGCTCCAGGCGCTCCAGGTCCAGCAGCAGCTCGGCACCCAGGCGCTCTCGATCGCCAACCAGGCGCCGCAGTCCATCCTGGCGCTCTTCCGATAAGGAGAGCCTGCCGGAGCCGGGCGAACCCCGGCTCCGGTCCCTTCCTCGTCGCGCGGCCGAAGCCGCGTATGACACCGCCGCCGGCCGGACCGGCGCCTTTGCGAGGATACGCATATGACTTCCCACCACCGCGCTCAGGCTGGCTATGGCGATACGTCCCGCGCCGTGAACGCCCCGAGACAGATCGAATACCAGGCTTTCGCGCGCATCACGCATGGCCTCAGCGCCGCGATCGCCGCCGAAGGCCCTGGCGCCTTCCCCGCGCTCGCCGAGGCGATGCACCAGAATCTCCGGCTATGGACCATTCTCGCCGGCGAAATGGCCGACCCGAACAACGGCCTCCCCGAAAAACTCCGCGCCCAGCTTCTCTCCCTCGCCCTTTTCACGCGGGAGCATACGTCCCGCGTCCTTGCGAAGGAGGCGACGGCCGAGGCGCTTGTCGAGATCAACACCGCGATCATGCGCGGTCTCAGAGCCCAGAACGAGGCGGCGCTATGCCCGGCCTGATCCTCAAGCTCGCACCAGGCGAGCGTTTCGTCGCCAACGGCGTCGTCATCGAGAACGGGGACAGGCGCGCCCGGCTCAACATCCTGACGCCGGATTCGAACGTCCTGCGCCTCCGCGACGCGCTGCATCCCGACGAGGCGAACACGCCCGTCCGCCGCGTGCTCTACATCGTCCAGCTCGCGCTGGCCGGCGAGGCGGACGTTGCGGAAGCCAAGCGGCAGATCGCGATGGGTATCGAGCAGCTCGGCTTCGTGTTCAACGACCCCGAATCGCGCGTGCGCCTCTCCCGCGCCGCGGAGGATGTCGCGCTCGAACGGTTCTACCCGGCGCTCCGCGCGCTGCGCGGGCTTCTGCCGCTCGAGGAAAAGCTGATGGCCTATGCGGCCGGGGCGGAGCCGAGGCCGCAATGAGCTTCGATCCCATCGTCCCTGTCGGCGGCGTCGCCGGCTACCGACTCCTCGTCCGGACGGAGACGACGCAGCGCGCCGTCTTCGACCGGCAGCCGGAGATCGCTCGCGACGTCGCCTATTTCAAGGAGAACATCGCGAAGGTCACGAGCGCGGAAGAGCTTGTGGCGGACCGGAGGCTGCTGACCGTCGCGCTCGGCGCCTTCGGCCTCGGGGACGAGATCGACAAGAAGGCGTTCATCCGGAAGATTCTGGCTGAGGGCACGGAAAACCAGGACGCGCTGGCCAACAAGTTCGTCGATCCCCGCTATGGCGAGATCGCGAAGGCCTTCGGCTTCGGCAATCTTGCCGGCGCCCGGACCGGAGACCCGGGCTTCGGCGAGCGGATCACGGACGCCTACCGTGTCCGCGCCTTCGAGATCGCGGTGGGCGAGCAGGACGAATCGCTGCGCCTCGCGCTCAACTTCCGGCGCGAGATCGGCAAGTTCGCCAACGCCAGCGACCCGGTGAGCACGGCATGGCTCTCCGCGCTCGGCGACCAGCCGGTGCGCGCCGTGCTGGAAGGCGCGTTCAACCTGCCCGCCGGCTTCTCCCAGCTCGACGTGGACCGCCAGCGGGAGGAGCTCCAGCGCGTGGCGCTGCGCGATTTCGGCTCGAAGTCCATGGCGGTGTTCAACGATCCGGTGAATGTGGACCAGGCGATCAACCGCTATCTGATTCGCAAGTCGATCGAGAACGGCCCTTCCGCCTCGACGCCCGGCATGGCGGCGCTCTCTCTCCTCCAGGGCTCGGTCGGGCCGAGCGCGGCGCAGAACCTGCTGCTCTCAAATCTCGGCTGAGCCGGCTCAGCCGGGCTTGCGGCGCCTGTGCTCTTCGAGCCGCGGCATGATCTCGACGAAGTTGCAGGGCTTGTGCCGGTAATCGAGCTGCGGGGCGAGCAGCGCGTCCCAGCCGTCGCGGCAGGCGCCGGGGCTGCCGGGCAGGGCGAAGAGATAGGTGCCGCCCGCCACACCCGCGCAGGCGCGGGACTGGATCGTCGAGGTTCCGATCTTCGCCCATGAGATCATGTGGAAGGCGACGGCGAAGCCCTCGATCTCCTTTTCGAACACGGATTTCATCGCCTCCACCGTCACGTCGCGCCCGGTGAGGCCGGTGCCTCCGGTGGAGATCACCACGTCCACCTGCGGGCTCTCGACCCAGGGGCGGACCTGCGCGACGATGGCCTCCACGTCGTCCTTCACGATGGCGCGCCCGGCGAGGAGGTGCCCGGCCGCCTCCAGCCGCTCGACCAGCGCATCGCCGGAGCGGTCGTCAGCGGGCGTGCGCGTGTCGGAGACGGTCAGCACCGCGATGCGGACGGGGACGAATTCGCGCTCGGTCATCATCGGGCCTCGGGCGGCGGCGCGCCGTCCAGCACGGAGCGCAATGACAGGAGGTCCCGCCAGGCCTTCGCCTTTTCGGCGGGCTGGCGGAGGAGATAGGCGGGGTGCAGCGTCGGCAGGACGGGACGCCCGCCCGTTCGCGCCGCCTGCCGCCAGCGCCCTCGGACACGCGTGATGGAAACCGACTCGTCGAAGAGCGCCGAGGCCGGCGCACGGCCGAGCGTGACCACGATTTCCGGCGCGGCGAGTTCGATATGGCGTTCGAGGAAGGCCAGGAGCATCGCGGCCTCGTCGCTCGCCGGGTCCCGGTCGCCCGCGGGGCGCCAGGGGAGGAGGTTCGTGATGTAGGCGCCGCGCTCCGGCCCCGCCGCGCGGCGGTCCAGCCCGATCGCGGCGAGCATCCGGTCAAGCAGCTGGCCCGAGCGGCCGACAAAGGGCTTGCCCTCCCGGTCCTCGTCGCGCCCCGGCGCCTCGCCGACGAACATCACCCGCGCCGCCGGGTCGCCGTCGGCGAAGACGGTGTTGCGCGCGCCTTGCTTCAGGGCGCAGCCCTCGAAGCCCTCGATCGCTGTGCGGAGCTCTTCAAGCGTCCGCGCCCCGGCGGCGAGTCTCCGCGCCTCCGTCACGGCTTCCGCGGCGTCAGTTTCCGCCGGCTGCCTCGGGCTCAGGACGGCGGGCGCCGCCGGTTTCGGCGCGGGCGCGGGCGCGCGCGCATCGGCCCGCGCCGCCGCCGCCTCGCGCGCTGCGGCGGCCGCGGCGAAACGGTCCACCGGCTCCGCGCCGATGCATTCGTCCGCCCCCGCCTCCATCTGGAAGAGAAGCGCGGCGAAGAGCGCCTGCCTGTCGAGCGGTTGCGGGTCCATGCCCGGAGGATAGGGCCGGCGGCGGGGCGCCGCCAGCCCGTCAGGAGAGATAGGTCTCGTCGAGCGCGTAGCCGGCGGCGCGGACGGTGCGGATCGGGTCCGCATCGCCGCGGCGGTTCAGCGCCTTGCGGAGCCGGCCGACATGCACATCCACCGTCCGCGCCTCGACATAGACGTCGCGGCCCCAGACCATGTCGAGCAACTGCTCTCGGCTGAAGACGCGGCCCGGCCGGCGGATCAGGCAGTCGAGCAGGCGGAACTCCTTCGGGCCGAGATGCACCTCGCGCGGGCCGCGATGGACGCGCCGCGTCTCCCGGTCCAGCACGATGTCGCCGAAGGTCGCGACGTCGCCCGCCAGGGTGGGGCGGGAGCGGCGCAGCACGGCGCGGACGCGGGCGAGAAGCTCCGTCATCGAGAAGGGCTTGGTCAGGTAATCGTCGGCCCCGGTGTCGAGCCCGCGAATCCGGTCCTCCTCCTCGCCGCGGGCGGTGAGCATGATGATCGGCAGGTCCCGCATATCGGCCCGCCCGCGCGCGCGGCGGCAGATCTCGATGCCGGAGACGCCGGGCAGCATCCAGTCGAGGATCATCAGGTCCGGCGCCTCCTCGTCGAGGGTCAGCAGCGCCTCGTCACCGTCGGCGCAGAGCCGGACCTGGTAGCCTTCCTGCGTCAGATTGTAGTCGAGGAGCGCGCCGAGCGCCTCCTCGTCCTCGACCACGGTGATCCGCGCGCTCATCTCTCCGCTCCCGTTCAGATTGCCTGCCCGATATCGTCCGCCTCGCCCTTCGGCCGCTCCGGCCCGATGGCCTCGCCCTTCGCGCTGTAGTGGATCATCTCCGCGATATGGGTCGCGTGATCGCCGATCCGCTCCAGGTTCTTCGCGATGAAGAGGAGCTGCGAGCCGAGCGAGATCGTCCGCGGATCCTCCATCATGTAGGTGATCGTCTCGCGGAAGAGGGCGTTGTAGGCGTCGTCGATCTCCACGTCGCGGCGCCAGACGGCGATCGCGGCGTCCACGTCCGTCTTCACGTAGGCGTCCAGCGCTTCGGTGAGCTGGGCCTGCGCCTGCCGGCCCATGCGGACGACGGAGCCGGAAATCCGCACCGGGCTCGTCGCCGTCAGCGCGCGGGAGCGTTTGGCGATGTTCTTGGCGAGGTCGCCCACCCGCTCCAGCGTGGTCGAGAGCTTCATGGCGGAGACGACGAGGCGCAGGTCCTTCGCCATGGGCTGCCGCTTCGCGATGATCTGCGTCGCGAGCCGCTCCACCTCGTGCTCCAGCGCGTCGAGCCGCCGGTCCTTGCCGATCACCTCCTCGGCGAGCTCGGAATCGCGCCGCTCGATGCTGTCCAGCGCCTGGGAGAGCTGCGTCTCCGCCACCCCGCCCATCTCCGCGATGCGGGCGCGAAGCTCGATCAGGTCGTCGTCGAACGAGGTGACGATGTGTTCGCCCATGATGGCCTCCTCAGCCGAACCGGCCGGTGATGTAGTCCTGCGTCCGCTTGTCGGACGGGTTCGTGAAGATCTTGTCGGTGTCGTCGTACTCGACCATCACCCCGAGGTGGAAGAACGCCGTCTTCTGGCTCACGCGCGCCGCCTGCTGCATCGAGTGGGTGACGATGACGATGGCGAAACTGTCCCTCAGCTCGTCGATCAGCTCCTCGACGCGCGCCGTCGCGATCGGGTCGAGCGCGGAGCAGGGTTCGTCCATCAGCAGCACTTCCGGGGAGGTGGCGATGGCGCGGGCGATGCAGAGCCGCTGCTGCTGGCCGCCGGAAAGGCCGGTGCCCGGCTTGTCGAGCCGGTCCTTCACCTCGTCCCAGAGCGCGGCCTTGCGGAGGCAGCCTTCGACGATGGCGTCGAGATCGGGCTTGTTGGTCGCCATACCGTGGATCTTCGGGCCGTAGGCGACGTTGTCGTAGATCGACTTCGGAAAGGGGTTCGGCTTCTGGAACACCATGCCGACGCGGGCGCGGAGCTGCACCGGGTCGACCGACTTCGCGTTGATGTCCTCCCCTTCGAGCAGGATCGAGCCCGTGACGCGGCAGATGTCGATCGTGTCGTTCATCCGGTTGATGCAGCGGAGGAAGGTGGACTTGCCGCAGCCGGAAGGGCCGATGAACGCCGTCACGGCCTTGTCCCCGATCTCGACGGAGACGTCCTTTATGGCGTGCGCCTCGCCGTAGTAGACGTTCACGTTCGTGGCGGAGACTTTCGTATCCCCCATCAGCGCCCGCTCGTCGTCCTTCATGAAGTTTCCTTCCATCTCTTTGTCCCCCGTCGTCACCAGCGGCGCTCGAAGCGCTTGCGGAGCAGGATCGCGGTGACGTTCATGATCAGCAGGAAGCCGAGCAGCACGATGATCGCCGCGGAGGTCCGCTCCACGAAGGCGCGCTCGGCCATGTTGGCCCACATGAAGATCTGAACCGGCAGCGCCGTCGCCGGGTCGGTCGGGCCTGACGGAACGTCCGCGATGAAGGCGACCATGCCGATCATCAGCAGCGGCGCAGTTTCGCCGAGCGCTTGGGCGAGGCCGATGATCGTCCCGGTCAGGATGCCGGGCATCGCGAGCGGCAGGACATGGTGGAACACCGCCTGCATCTTCGAGGCGCCGACGCCGAGCGCGGCCTCGCGGATCGAGGGCGGCACCGCCTTCAGCGACGCGCGGGTCGCGATGATGATCGTCGGCAGGGTCATCAGCGTGAGCACAAGGCCGCCGACCAGCGCGGCCGAACGCGGCAGTCCGAAGAAGTTGATGAAGACGGCGAGGCCGAGGATGCCGAACACGATGGAGGGCACGGCGGCGAGGTTGTTGATGTTCACCTCGATCAGATCGGTCCAGCGGTTCTTCGGCGCGAATTCCTCGAGATAGATCGAGGCGGCGACGCCGATCGGCAGCGCGAGCGCGAGCACCACCAGCATCATGTACATCGAGCCGACCATCGCCGCGCCGACGCCCGCCGTCTCGGCGCGGGAGGAGGCGCCGAAGGTGAAGAGCCCGGTGTTGAACTTCTTCTCCAGCGCGCCCGCCTCTTCGAGCTGGCGCAGCATGGCGATCTGCCGGTCCTTGATCGGTCGGCGGGATTCCTCCGTCTCCTCGCTGATCGAGCCTTTCATGAAGGCGTCGACAACGCCGTCGGCGAGGAACCAGATCTCCTGCCGCGTGCCGATCTGGTCGAGATTCTCGGCCACGTAGTCACGCAGGAGGATCCGGGAGCCGCCGGAGAGCAGCTTCTGGGCGTCCGCCGCGAGAAGCTCGTCATTCGGGTCGATGCCGAGTTGCGAGAGCAGCGCCTCGTCCACGAGGCCGCCCCAGCGGAAGACGTTGCCCGTCATCACCGCGTCCACGGTGTTCCGGCCCTGCGGGTCGATCACGTCCTGCTTCAGGTCGACGGTCAGGCGAATGGACGTCTGCTGGAACGCGCTGATCCCGTTGACGAAGACGGTGGAGAGCAGCGCGATGAGAAAGAAGAGCGCGACGGAGATCGCGGCGATGCCGTAGGCCTTGAACCGGGCCTCCGCGGCGCGGCGCTTCTTCAGGCTGGGCGTGACCTCGCCAAGCGAGGCCGCGCGACGGGGTGCGGCGATGTCGGCCATCAGTCGTACTGCTCCCGGTATTTGCGCACGATGTGCAGCGCGTAGATATTAAGCCCCAGCGTGACGACGAAGAGCGTGAGGCCGAGCGCGAAGGCGACGAGCACCTGCGGCGAGGTGAATTCGGTGTCGCCGGTCAGCTGGCTCACGATCTTTACGGTGATCGTCGTCATTTCCTGGAAGGGATTGAGCGAGATGCGCGTCGCGACGCCCGCGGCGAGCACGACGATCATCGTCTCGCCGATGGCGCGCGAGGCCGCGAGCAGCACGGCGCCGACGATGCCGGGCAGGGCGGCGGGCAGCACGACCTGCCGCACCGTCTCCGACTTCGTGGCGCCGAGGCCGTAGGAGCCGTCGCGCAGCGATTGCGGCACCGCGTTGATGATGTCGTCGGAGAGCGAGGAGATGAAAGGGATGATCATGATGCCCATCACCACACCCGCCGTCATCACCGAGGAGCCGGAGGAGCCGAGGCCGAGCGGCACGGCCACCGCGTCGCGGATGATCGGGCCGACCGTCACGAGGGCGAAGAAGCCGTAGACGATGGTGGGGATGCCGGCCAGCACCTCGATGATCGGCTTCACGATCCCGCGCACGCGCTTGGAGGCGTATTCGGCCATGTAGATCGCCGAGAAGAGCCCGATGGGGACGGCGATGATGAGCGCGATGATCGAGATGTAGGCCGTGCCCCAGAGCAGCGGCAGGATGCCGTATTGCCCGCCCTCGTCGCCCGTCGAGTCGGCGGCGGCGAAGCGCGGGTCCCAGGTCGAGCCGAAGAAGAAGTTGACAGGCGAGACCATGCTGAAGAAGCGCAGGCTCTCGCTCAGCATCGAGAAGACGATGCCGACCGTGGTGAGGATCGCGATGGCGGAGGCGGCGATGAGCACGCCCTTGATGACCGTCTCGACGCGGTTCCGCGCGCGCATCTCCGGCTTGATCTGGAGCCAGCCGAGCGCGCCGCCGATCACGGCCGCGAGGATGGTCAGGAGCCACATGGCCCCGGAAAAGGTCGAGTTCAGCCCGTTCAGCGTTTCCGCGGCGCGGACCATGAAGGGCTCGATATCGGCGCCGCCGAGCGCGACGCCCTTCTCCGCCAGCAGCGGCCGGAGCGGCACAAGGCCGACGCGCACCTGCTCGCGCTCGCCTTCGTCGAGCAGCGTCAGCCCGCCCGCGATCTGCGAGACCATACCGGCGATGAGGTTCGATTGCGTCTCGTCCTGCCGGAGCTCCGCCGGGAACTCGGCGCGCACCGCGTTGTCGACGATGATGGGGCGCGCGATCACGATCAGCACGATGACGGCGAGCGAGGGCAGCAGCACCCAGTTCATCACATGGGCGGCGTGAAAGCCGCTCCGCGAATGGGGCTTCGCCCCGGCCCTCTCCATCGCCTTCGCCTTCATCCGGCCGGCGATGTAGCCGGCGGCGGCGAGCGCCAGCACGACCAGTATCAGCGTCGAGACGCCCATGATTTCTTCCCCTCGCGTCAGGTCGCCGGGGGCGGGCGCCCCGCCCCCGGCGCGTTCAGGACCGGGGTCCGATCACATCGTCTCGCCGGAGGCGATGCGCGCGCGCAGCGCCTCACGCTCCGCCTTCGGCGCGGCGACGAGGCCATAGTTGGCGAGCGGACCCGCCGGCCCGATCATCTCGTCGGCCGTGAAGAACTCGACATAGTCACGAAGGCCCGGGATCACGTCGAGATGTGCCTTCTTTACATAGAAGAAGAGCGGGCGGGAGACGGGATACTCGCCCGCGGCGATCGACTCCGTGGTCGGGACGACGCCGGACATCGTGCCGACCTTCAGGCGGTCCTTGTTGTTCTCGTAGAAGGCGAGGCCGAACACGCCGACGCCGGTGCGGTTCGCATCGATGCGGGAGAGCGTCTCGGTATAGTCGCCGTCGATGTCGATGGAGGCGCCGTCCTTGCGGACGCGGATGCAGGCGTCTTCGGCGCTGTCCTCGGACATGCCGCCGTCAATCATCGCCTTGAGCGCGCCGGTCTCCTCGCAGCCATGCGCGAGCACCTTCTCCTCGAAGACTTCACGGGTGCCGTGCTTCTCGCCCGGGATGTAGGCCGCGATCTTCCAGTCGGGGAAGGCCGGGTTCACTTCGTTCCAGGTCGTGTAGGGGTTCGGGACGAGCGCGCCATCGACCACGACGTCGGAAGCCAGAGCCTTGTAGATGTCCGCCGGGGTGAACGCGAAGTCCGGGCCGTTGATGTCCGTCGCGAAGACGATCCCGTCATAGCCGATGCGGACTTCCATGATGTCCGTCACGCCGGCGTCTGCGCAGGCCTTCACCTCGCTGTCGCGGATCGGGCGGGAGGAATTCGCGATGTCGATGGTCGCCGGGCCGGCGCCCTTGCAGAACTCCTTCAGGCCGCCCGAGGAGCCGCCGGATTCGACGATCGGCGTCTTGAAGTTGGAATAGGTCTCGCCGAAGGCCTCCGCCACGATCTGGGCGTAGGGAAGGACAGTCGAGGAGCCGGCGATCTGGACCTGGTCGCGGGCCGAGGCGGACCCGGCGACGGCGACCGCCGCGGCGGCGATCGCGGCGGCTGCGATGCGCTTGTTCATGTGAATCTCTCCATATCGAGGATCGTTTCTGCGTTTTGACGAGCAGAACGTCTCGCGCCCTGTCTCAGGAGCCGTGCCTAGCCTTCGCAGGCCGAGTTTCTATGACGGAGGGAAAACAGTTTTGTGACATCTTAGTAGTTTGGAAAACATATGGATTTCAGGATTAGTCCGCATTCGTGGAGGGAGACTCGCGCGGTTTCGTCACGGAACCGGGCGCGGCGCGCGAGTCGGGCGCGGGGGGCATCCAGATCGTGAAGGCGCTGCCCTCGCCGAGTTTCGAGCGGATCTGGAGCTCCCCGCGATGACGCGTCAGGATGTGCTTCGCGATGGCGAGGCCGAGCCCGGTTCCCCCCACCGCCTTGCTGCGCGCGACCGAGACCCGGTAGAACCGCTCCGTCAGCCGGGGCAGGTGCTCCCGCGGGATTCCGGGGCCGTCGTCGGCCACGGTGAGGCCTACCATGCCGGGCCACTCCGGGGCGGGCGCCGCGCGGCGGATGGCGACGGTGACGCCTTCGCCGCCATACTTGATCGCGTTGTCGATGAGGTTGGTGAGGAGCTGGGCGAGCTGGTCCTGGTCTCCGGCGACGACGGGGCCTTCTCCCTCCACCTCCAGCGCGAGTGTCGCCCCCGCCTCGCGCGCCACCGGCTCCATCGCCGCCACGGTGGCGTGGGCGAGGGCGGCGAGGTCCACCGCGCCCTTGGGCCGGACATGGGCGTTCATTTCGATGCGGGAGAGGGACATGAGGTCCTCCACCAGCCGCTTCATGCGCTCCGCCTGCGTCGCCATGATGCCGAGGAAGCGGGCGCGGGCGGCGGGGTCGTCCCTCGCGGGGCCCTGCAGGGTCTCGATGAAGCCGATGATGGAGGCGAGCGGGGTCTTCAGCTCGTGGCTGGCGTTGGCGATGAAATCCTGCCGCATCTCCTCGATCTGGCGGATGCGCGTCCGATCCTCGATCAGGACAAGCGCGGCCGGCTCCCGCGGGGCGGCGGGGCCGAGGGCGCGGACATGGGCGAGGAGCCGCCGCTCCGTCCGCTTGCGGATCAGCGGCGCCTCGACGCTCCGCGGCGCGCCGTCGGTGATCGTGTCCTCGATCGCCTCGATCAGCCCCGGCGCGCGGATCAGCGAGACGAGCGGCAGGTCGACCGCCGCCTCCTCATTCGGCCCCGGTTCCTCGGCGAGGAGCCGCAGCGCCTCCGGGTTCACGCGCCGGATGCGGAGGTCCTCGTCCACGAGGATGAGGGCGGCGGGCAGCCTGTCCAGCGCCTCCGAATCCGGCGAGCGGGCGGGGGGCGGCGGCGCGACGGGCGGCGGCTCCGGGGCCGGAGACGGCGCTTCCGGCTCCGCCTCGGGCGGGCGGACGAAGAGGCGGCCCGCGAGGCGGGCGAGGTCGGGGAGGCGCGGCATGATCCATCCCTGATAGCCGAGCCGGGGCCGCGAAAGAAGCGCGATGGCTTTCACGGAAACGTCTTATATATCATCCTGCGAGATAGAGAGGGGCCATGATCCGCTACGACCTTCGCTGCGCCCAGGGCCACGCCTTCGAAGCCTGGTTCGGCTCCGCCGCCGCCTATGACGAGCAGGCGGCGCGGGGCCTCGTCTCCTGCGCGCTCTGCGGCTCCCCGAAGGTGGAAAAGGCGCTGATGGCGCCGGGTGTGCCGGTGAAGGGCAACCGGAATGCGGCGCCGGCGGAGCCGATGCTCTCCGCCCCCGCCCCGGCCGAGATCGTGGAGAAGCTCGCCGCGCTCCGGCGGGAGATCGAGGCGAAATCCGCCTGGGTTGGCCGCCGCTTCGCGACGGAGGCCCGGGCCATGCATGTCGGCGAGGCCGAGGCCCGCCCGATCCACGGCGAGGCGACGGCCGAGGAGGCGAAGGCGCTGATCGAGGAGGGTGTGCCGGTCGCCCCGCTCCCGTTCCTGCCAAGGCGGGACGATTGAGGGGATGCGCACAGTGCGCAGGGGTGATAAGTCTATGGGGTTAAAGGTGAATATACCATGATACCCCAACTGTCGGATCCCGGTGCGGGCGCCCCCCTGCCTGTCCGTCCTCTCGGTACGGGGGGAGGGGAGCGCCTTGCGGGGCGCGTTGACGCCCGGGTCGGCCGGACGGGCCCCGCCGAATTCCCCGTTGTGTAGCGCCACCCGAACGCCTTGCCCCCCCGCGCCCCCGGCGATATAGCGCACCCGCCCGCCGGGACGGCCGGGCGAGCAGGAGCCGCGGATGACGACACCCCCCCGTCTCGTGATGAAGTTCGGCGGCACCTCGGTCGCCGACCTGGAGCGAATCCGCAACGCCGCTTCGCGCGTGAAGCGCGAGGTCGAGGCGGGCTATCACGTCGCCGTCGTCGTCTCCGCCATGGCGGGGGAGACGAACCGGCTGGTGGGTTACGTGCGCGAGGCGGCGGCGACGCCGGGGGCGAACAGCCCCGGTTTCTACGACGCGCGCGAATATGACAGCGTGGTGGCGAGCGGCGAGCAGGTGACGAGCGGGCTGATGGCCATCGTCCTGCAGGAGATGGGCGTGCTCGCCCGCTCCTGGGCCGGCTGGCAGGCCCCGGTGACGACGACCTCCGCCCACGGCTCGGCCCGGATCACCGGCATCGACACGACGAAGATCGAGGAGCGGTTCGGGCAGGGGATGCACGCGGTGATCGCCGGCTTCCAGGGCGTGAGCCCGGAGGGGCGGATCACCACGCTCGGCCGCGGCGGCTCCGACACCTCCGCCGTCGCCTTCGCCGCCGCGCTCGGCGCCGAGCGCTGCGATATCTATACGGATGTCGACGGCGTCTATACGACGGACCCGCGGATCGAGCGGAAGGCGCGGAAGCTCGCCCGCATCAGCTTCGAGGAGATGCTGGAGCTGGCCTCGCTCGGCGCCAAGGTGCTCCAGACGCGCTCCGTCGAGCTCGCCATGAACCATGGGGTGAAGCTGATGGTCCGCTCCAGCTTCAGCGACGATCCGGGCACGCTCGTCTGCCCAGAGGAGGAAATCGTGGAGAAGAACGTCGTCTCCGGCATCGCCGCCGAGCGCGGGCAGGCCAAGGTCACGCTGCTGAAGGTGGCGGACCGGCCGGGCGTCGCCGCCTCGATCTTCGGTCCGCTCGCCGAGGGCGGGGTGAACGTGGACATGATCGTCCAGAACATCTCCGAGGACGGCTTCACCGACATGACCTTCTCCTGCGCGGAGGATGACGTGGCGCGGGCGAAGCACCTGCTGGAGAATGCGGAGCCGAAGATCGGCTATCGCGAGATCGTGGTGGACGACGATGTGGCGAAAGTCTCCGTCGTCGGCGTCGGCATGCGCTCCCATTCGGGCGTGGCGCAGACGATGTTCAGCGCGCTCGCGTCGGACGGCGTGAACATCAAGGTCATCACGACGTCGGAGATCAAGGTGAGCGTGCTCATCAGCCGCAAATATCTTGAACTGGCCGTGCAGTCGTTGCACGCGGCCTTCGGTCTCGACAAGGTCTGAACGCCGGCGCAGAACGCGCCGGGGACAGGGGGACTCGCAAATGCCGCCACCGGCGGACATAGGCTCGCGCGTGCTGCTGCGCCGGCTTCGCCAGGTCATGGCGAAGCCCGGAGACGCGCAGGCGAGGCTCGACCGGATCGTCTCCGTCATCGCCGTCAACATGGTGGCGGAGGTCTGCTCGATCTATCTCCTGCGCGAGGAGCAGATGCTGGAGCTTTGCGCGACGGAGGGGCTCCGGAAGGAGGCCGTCCACCGCACCCGCTTCCGCTTCGGGCAGGGGCTGGTCGGCCGCATCGCCGCCTCCGCCGAGCCCTTCGCCTCCCGCGATGCGCCGCGTGCGCCCGGTTTCGAATACCGGCCCGAGACGGGGGAGGAGATCTATTCGAGCTTCTGCGGCGTGCCGATCCAGCGGCTCGGCAAGGTCATGGGCGTTCTCGTCGTGCAGAACGCCGCGGCGCGCGATTATACGGAAGACGAGATCGACGCGCTCGAGGTGATCGCCATGGTGATCGCCGAGATGGCCGACGCCGGGCAGTTCACCGGCGAGGGGTTCGACCTCGTTCGCTCCGCGCCGAAAGCCTATGAAGGCGTCGGCGCCTCGGACGGCGCGGCGATCGGCGTCGTCCACCTGCACGAGCCGAAGGCGGCGATCACCAACCCCTTCACGGACGATGTCGAGGGCGAACGCGCGCGGCTCGACGCCGCTATGGCCGACCTCCGGGAGGAGGTCGACGCGCTGGTGACCGCGGACATGACCGAGGCGACGGCGGAATATCGCGATGTGCTCGAAGCCTACCGGATGTTCGCGCATGACAAGGGCTGGCTCCGGCGGCTCCACGAGGCGGTGGCCGCCGGCGTCGTCGCGGAGGTGGCGGTGGAGCGGGTGCAGTCCGCCGCGCGGAGCCGGATGGAGCGCGCGGCGAACCCCTATCTGAGGGACCGGCTCCACGATCTCGACGATCTCGCCAACCGGCTGCTGCGCCGGCTCGGCGGCGGGGCGCCGAACGGCGCGCCGCCGGAGGGCGCGGTGCTCGTCGGCCGCACGATCGGGCCGGGCGAGCTGCTCGACCATGGCAAGCGGCTCGGCGGCGTGGTGATGGAGGAGGGCGGCCTCGGCTCGCACGCCGCCATCGTCGCCCGCGCGCTGGCCATCCCGATGGTCGTCGGCGCGGAGCGGATCGTGGCGGAGGCGCGGAACGGCGACGCCATCGTGGTGGACGCGGACCGGGGCGAGGCCTTTCTCCGCCCGCCGGAGAATCTCCGCATCGCCTATGAGGAGAAGGTCGCGCTCGCGGCTGAAGCGGAGGCGCGCTACCGCGCGATCCGCGCCCTGCCGGCCGAGACGCGGGACGGCCACCGCATCGCGCTCCAGATCAACGCCGGATTGCTCTCGGACATGCCGAACCTTTTCGAGGTCGGGGCCGAAGGCGTCGGCCTCTACCGCACCGAGTTGCAGTTCCTGACGCGGCCGACCCTGCCGCGGCGGGCCGACCAGGCGGCGCTCTACGGCCGGGTGCTCGACGCGGCGCAGGGCGCGCCGGTGATCTTCCGCACGCTCGACATCGGCTCGGACAAGGTGCTGCCCTACATGAAGCGGCCGGAGGAGGAGAACCCGGCGCTCGGCTGGCGGGCGATCCGCGTCGGGCTCGACAAGCCCTTCGCGCTGAAGATGCAGCTCCAGGCGCTGCTGAGGGGGGCGGGCGCGCGGCCGCTCTCCGTCATGTTCCCGTTCGTGGCGGACGAGTCGGAGTTCTACGCCGCGCGGACGATCCTGACGGAGACTCACGGGCGGCTCCAGAAGCTCGGCTATACGGTGACGACCGAGCTGAAGGTCGGCGCGATGCTGGAGACGCCCTCGCTCGCCTACGCCTCCGCCGCCTTCTTCCGGGAGGTGGATTTCCTCTCGGTCGGCGGCAACGACCTGATGCAGTTCTTCTTCGCGGCGGACCGGGGGAACGAGCGGGTGCGGCGAAGGTATGACGCGCTTTCCGCGCCCTTCCTTACCTTCCTCCGCCGCGTCGCCTCCCGCGCCGCGGCGGCGGGGACGCCGATCTCCTTCTGCGGGGAGGCGGCGGGCAGACCGGAGGAGGCGCTGGCGCTCGCCGCGCTCGGCTTCCGCAGCCTCTCGATGCGCCCGGCCTCGGTCGGCCGGGTGAAATACGCGCTCCGCTCGGTCGAGCTCGGCGCCGTGCGCGCCATCGTCGAGGAGGCGATGAGCGGCGGCGCTCCGGCCCGGCCGGCCATCGGGGCCCTTCTGGCCCGCTCCGCGGAGCTCTGAGCCGCCCTTCCGCACGCTGTGGCGGGAAATCCCATGAGATTCCTGTTAACCTTGGTGAACAATCAAAGAACAAAAGGAACAAACAAGAAACAAATACACGGCCAAGATGTGACTTATCTCGCATTCGATGGAATCTGCGGGCGTCGTCCCATGAATTGCCCATACGAATCCCTTGCTGACCATGAAATCCCATGCTATCACCATCTCAAGCAGCGACCTCCGGCCTCAACGATAAATCGGCAGGTTCATACAGGCGCCGGGGCGCTGCTTGAGGCGAAGACGACCGCGAAAACGCGGCGGGCGCAGTCAGACGGCGCCGAGGGACAGGCTGAGGGCCGCGCATCCCGAGAGGTGCGCGGCCCGTTTCACATCCGGGCGGCGGGAGCGGCGCGGAGAAAGAGGGAGAGGCGGGGAGCGGGCGGTGCAGACGATCTTCCACTCCAGCGCGACCAACAAGGTCGATGCGAAGGGCAGGGTCTCGATCCCGGCGCCCTTCCGCAATGCGCTGCGGGACGGAGGGGATTCCACGCTCTACCTCATGCCCGAGATCATGGAGCGCCCGGCCATCATGGGCTTCGGCGCGGGCCATTATCGCCGCCTCGCCGAAAGCGTTATGACCATGCCGCCCTTCGACCCGGTGGCCGAGGCGCTTTCGGATGCGCTCGGCAGCGAGGCGCGGGAATTGCCGCTCGACGGGACGGGGCGGATCGTGCTGCCGGCCGACCTGAAGGCGCTGGCGGAGATCGAGGAGGACGCGCTCTTCATCTCCCGCCTCACCCATTTCCAGATCTGGAAGCCCGAGAACTACGCCGCGATGAAGGCCGATCTCCGCCGCACGGCGCGGGAGAACGCCTCGGCGCTGCCCTGGTCCACGGCGCGCACGGCATGAGCGCGGAGGCGGCGCTTCGCGCGGCGCGCGCGCTCCACGAGCCGGTGATGCTCGCGGAGGTTCTTTCCGTGCTGGAGCCGGGGCGGGGCGGGACCTATCTCGACGGGACCTTCGGCGCGGGCGGCTATTCCGTCGGGCTGCTCGAAGCGGGGGCGGGGCGCGTGATCGCGCTCGACCGCGATCCGGAGGCGGTTTCCCGCGGGCGGGACTGGGCGCCGGCCTTCGCCGGGCGGCTCGAGATCGTCGAGGGGCGGTTCGGGGACCTTGCGGAGCTTGTCGAAGGGCCGCTCGACGGGGCGGTGTTCGACATCGGCGTCTCCTCCATGCAGATCGACGAGGCGCGGCGCGGCTTTTCCTTCATGAAGGACGGCCCGCTCGACATGAGAATGAGCGCGGAAGGGCCGAGCGCGGCGGAGATCGTGAACCGGGCGGAGGAGGCGGCTCTGGCCGACATCTTCTTCCTCTACGGGGAGGAGCGCGCCTCCCGCCGCATCGCGCGCGCCATCGTCGCGGCGCGCGCCGACGCGCCCATTGAGACGACGCGCGCGCTCGCCGCGCTGGTGGAGCGCTGCCTGCCCCGGCCGAAGCCGGGCTGGCCGCATCCCGCGACGCGGGTCTTCCAGGCGCTGCGCATCGCTGTGAACGACGAGCTCGGGGAGCTCGCACGCGGGCTCTCCGCCGCCGAGGCGCTGCTGGCGGAGGGCGGGATTCTCGCCGTCGTGAGCTTTCATTCGCTGGAGGACCGGATCGTGAAGCGCTTCCTGCGGCTCCGCGGCGGCGCGGCGCCCGGCGGCTCCCGCCATGCGCCGGCGGCGGCGGGGGAGGCGCCCGCCTTCGAGATCGTGACGAGGAAGGCGCTGGAGCCCGGCGCGGCGGAGCTGGCGCGGAACCCGCGCGCGCGGTCCGCGAAGCTCCGCGCCGCACGGCGGACGGGCGCGCCGGCCGGCGCCGTCTCCGCCGCCGCGCTCGGCCTGCCGGCGCTCCCGGGCGCCTCGCGGGGGATGCGCTGATGCGCTGGGTCCTCCATCTCTTCGCCTTTGCGGCGCTCATCGCCGTCGCCTCCTGGTCCTTCTCCGTCACTTACCGGACGAAGGACGCCCTGCGCGACGTGGCCCGGCTCAACCGGGACATTGCGGCGGAGCGGGAGGCGCTGGCGGTGCTGCGGGCCGAATGGGCCTGGCTCAACGCGCCGGACCGGCTCACCGCCCTCGTTGCGGCGCATGGCGCGCCGCTCGGCCTCGAGCCGCTGACGCCGGAGCGCTTCGGCGAGACGGCGGAGGCGCCGCTGATCGAGCCGGACGACGGCATGGACCCGGTCGCGCTGATCGATCTCGACGCGCTCTTTCCCGGCGAGGCGGCGCCGCGCCGGCGCGAGCCCGCGCGAGAGCCCGGGGAAGGCGCGCCGACGGCCCGTGTCGCGGCGACCCCGGCCGTTCGGGCGGCGCCGCAAGAGGCGGTGGAGCCCGCACTGGCCCCCGCACTTGCCCCTGCGCCGGCCTTCGTCGCAGCGCCCGCCCCGGCCCCCGCGCCGCAGGCGGCCGCAACCGCCGCCCGGAGCGCGCCGGCGCCCGCCCGCGAGAGGGTGGACCGATGACGCGGCGCGACGAGCTCATCCGCGTTCTCGGCGACCAGGGCGCCGAACGCATCGCGCAGAGGGCGCAAAGGCGTGAGAGCGCGCGCGAGGCGCGGCGCAAGGCGCGCGCCGACCTCGCCGAATGGCGACTCTGGCTCGTCGCCGGCTGCTTCGCGCTCGGCTACGCCACGCTCGCCGGCCAGATGGCGCTCACCGCGGTCGCGGAGCCGGAGGAGCCGGCGCTCGAAGTCGCGGGCGGGCCGCCGCCGGCGGAGCGCGCGCCGATCGTGGACCGGGAGGGGAGGATCCTCGCCGCCAACCTGCCGACCTGGGCGATCTATGCGCATCCCGAGGTCACCGCCCGCGCCGGGATCGATGCGGCGGAGGCTGCGCGGCTCCTCGCCTCCGCATTGCCCGGCGTCGGGGAGGAGACGCTCCGCGCCCGCTTCGCGCCGGGGCGCAAGTTCGTCTGGGTAAAGCGGCCGGTGAGCCCGGCCGAGAAGCAGGCGGTCCACGATCTCGGCCTCCCCGGCGTCGAGTTCGGGCGGCGGGAGACGCGGATCTATCCGGCCGGGCGGATCGGCGCGCATGTCCTCGGCGGCGCGACCGTGGGGGCGGAGGGCGTGGACCATGCCGAGCTCGTCGGCCTCGCGGGCGTCGAGCGGCGGCTCGACAACGCGCTGAGGGACCCGGCGCGCGCGGGCGAGCCCTTCCGCATCTCCCTCGACCTCGCGGCGCAGACGGCGATGACGGAGGTGCTGGAGGCGGCGATGCGCGACTTCCGCGCCATCGCCGCCTCCGCCGTGCTGATGGACGCGCGGAACGGGGAGATCATCGCGATGGTCTCCCTCCCCGATTTCGACCCGAACGCGCGGCCGGACACGCGGGACCCCGTAGTGGCCAAGACGCGCCCGATGATGAACCGGGCGGCCGAGGGCGTGTTCGAGCTCGGCTCCACCTTCAAGACCTTCGCCGCCGCGCAGGCGATGGAGCTCGGACTCTACGGCCCGGGAAGCCTGATCGACACGACCGGGCCGCTCCGCGTGGGCAGGTTCCGCATCAGCGACTTCCACAAGATGCCGCCGCAGATGACGCTGCGCGACGTGATCGTGGAAAGCTCCAATGTCGGCACCGCGCGCGTCGCCGTCGCCATCGGCGCGGAGCGGCAGAAGGACTTTCTCGGGAAGCTAGGCCTCCTTGAGCCCACGCCGGTCGAGATCGCGGAGGCGCGGCTCGGCCAGCCGCTCTATCCGGCGAACTGGAGCCAGCTCTCGACCATGACCATCTCCTACGGCCACGGCCTCGCCGCGACGCAGCTCCATCTCGCAGCGGCCTATGCGACGCTGCTGAACGGCGGGCTGAAGGTGAAGCCGACGCTGATCCCCGGCGCGCCGGCGCCGACGGAGGCGGACCGCGTGGTCTCCGCCGAGACGTCGCGTCATCTGCGCGAGATGCTGCGCGCGGTGGTGGCGGAGGAGAAGGGCACGGCGAACCTCGCGGAGGTTCCGGGCTACGAGGTCGGCGGCAAGACCGGGACGGCGGAAAAACCCTCGGCGGGCGGCTATGACGGCGGGCGGAACATCACGACCTTCGCCGGCGCCTTCCCGATGTCCGATCCGCGCTACGTGATCGTGGTGACGCTCGACGAAGCCTCGACCTTCAAGTACGGGCGGACCTGGCGGACCGCCGGCTGGACGGCGGCGCCGACCGCCGGGCTCGCCGTGCGCCGCATCGCGCCGGTGCTCGGCATGCGCCCGGCGCCGAAGCCGATCGACCCGGCGGAGGTCGCCGGAGCGGCCTCGGGGGCGCGGTTTTGAACGGGCGGACGCTCGCCGCGCTCGGCCTCGCGGGGCTGGCGCATCGGGGGCCCGCCCCGGAGCCCGGTCTCTCCATCGCGGGCCTGACGGCGGACAGCCGGGAGGTGAAGCCGGGTTTCCTCTTCGCCGCGCTCCGCGGGCGGCTCGACGGCGCGGAATTCGCGCAATATGCGGTCAGGATGGGCGCCGCGGCGGTTCTGGCGGACGAGGCGGGGGCGGAGCGGGCGAAGGCCGATATCGGCTCCTGGCCCGTCCCCTTCGTGATCGACCCCGAGCCGCGCCGCCGCCTCGCCCTCGCCGCCGCGGCTTTCTTCGGCGCGCAGCCCGAAACGCTCGTCGCCGTGACGGGGACGAACGGCAAGACCTCGGTCGCCAGCTTCGCGCGGCAGATCTTCGCCGCGCTCGGGCGGCGCGCGGCGAGCTTCGGCACGGTCGGCGTGGAGGGGGCGGACATTCTCGCCCCGGCGATGACGACGCCGGACCCGGTGGCGCTCCACCGCCTCCTCGCCGCGCTGGCGGCGGAGGGCGTGACCCATGCGGCGATGGAGGCGTCGAGCCACGGCCTCGCGCAATACCGGGTGGACGGCGCGCGGCTCGCCGCGGCGGCCTTCACCAATATCAGCCGCGACCATCTCGACTATCACGAGACCTTCGATGCCTATCTCGCCGCGAAGCTCCGGCTCTTTTCCGAGGTGCTGCCTGAGGGCGCGGCGGCGGTGATCAACGCGGACGAGGCGTGCTTCCCGGAGGCGCTCCGCGCCGCGCGGCGCGCGGAGGTCATCCCATACGGGCGGGACCGGGAGGCGGCGCGGGGCCTGCGCCTGCTCGACGCGCGGTTCGATGCGGAGGGGCAGAGCCTCGACCTCGAATGGCGGGGCGCGCCGCGCCGCGTGCGGCTCGGGCTCGTCGGCGGTTTCCAGGGGCTCAACGCGATGGCGGCGGCGGGGCTCGCCATCGGGGCGGGGGAGGCGCCGGAGGCGGTGTTCGGCGCGATGGAGGCGCTCGTCGGCGTGCGCGGGCGGATGGAGCGGGTCGCGACGCGGGCGAACGGCGCGGCGGTCTATGTCGACTACGCCCACACGCCCGCCGGGCTCGCCACGGCGCTCGCCGCGCTCCGGCTCCACACGCCGGGGCGGCTCGTCGTCGTCTTCGGCGCGGGCGGGGACAGGGACAGGGGCAAGCGGCCGGAAATGGGCCGCGCCGCCGCTGCGGGCGCCGATGTCGTGATCGTGACGGACGACAACCCGCGGAACGAGGATCCGGCCGCGATCCGCGCCGAGGTCATGGCGGGCTGCCCCGGCGCGGAGGAGGCGGGGGACCGGGCGGAAGCCATTCTCCGCGGCGTCGACTCATTGTCGCCGCATGACCGCCTTCTGATCGCGGGAAAGGGGCACGAGACCGGGCAGGAGATCATGGGCGTTACGCATCCCTTCGACGACGCGGAAATCGCCCGCGCCGCGGTCGCGGCGCTGGACGGGGAGGCGGAGAGATGACGCTCTGGACTTCGGAGGAGGCCGAGGCGGCGACGGGCGGGCGGGCGACCGCGCCTTTCTCCGCCTCCGGCGTCTCCATCGACAGCCGCGCGCTCGCCCGCGGCGACCTTTTCGTCGCGCTGGCGGACCAGCGGGACGGGCACGATTTCGTCGCCGCCGCCTTCGCCGCGGGCGCCGCCGCCGCGATGGTCTCCCGCATCCCGGAGGGAGCGCCAGAGGGCGCGCCGCTCCTGATCGTGGAGGACGTTCTGGCCGCGCTCCGCGGTCTCGCCGCCGCGGCGCGAGCGCGCTCGGGCGCGAAGGTGATCGGCGTCACCGGCTCGGTCGGCAAGACGGGGACGAAGGAGATGCTGCGCGCCTGCCTCGCGACGGCGGGGGAGGTCCATGCGGCGGAAAAGAGCTTCAACAACCACTGGGGGGCGCCGCTCACGCTGGCGCGGGCGCCGCGGAGCGCGGCCTTCATCGTCGCCGAGCTTGGCATGAACCATGCGGGGGAGATCGCGCCGCTCTCCCGCCTCGTGCGGCCGGACATCGCGATCATCACCACGGTGGAGGCCGTCCATCTCGAGAATTTCGCGAACGAGGAGGGGATCGCGGACGCGAAGGCGGAGATTTTCGAAGGACTGGCGGAGGGCGGGCTCGCCGTCCTCAACGTGGACAACCGGCATTTCGCGCGGCTCGAAGCGGCGGCGCGGGCGAAGGGCGCGCGCATCCTCCGCTTCGGCGCGGCGGAGGGGGCGGAGGCGCGGCTCGAAGGGGCGCGGCTTGCGGGGCCGGCGACGGTGGTGCGGGCGAGCCTTCACGGCCGGCCGCTCATCTTCAAGATCGGCGCGCCGGGCCGGCATCTCGCGATGAACGCCCTGGCCGCGCTCGCGGCGGCGGAGGCTGCGGGGGCGGATGTGGCGCGCGCCGCGCTCGCGCTCGGCGGCTGGGCCCCGCCCGAGGGCCGCGGCTCGCGCTGGCGCATCGCGCTCGGCGCGGGCGGGATCGACGGCGGGGTGACGCTGATCGACGAGAGCTACAACGCCAACCCTGTCTCGATGCGCGCGGCGCTCGCGGTCCTCTCCGCCGCGAAGCCGGAGGACGATATCGGCCGGATCGCGAAGGGCCGCCGCGTCGCCTTTCTCGGCGACATGCTGGAGCTCGGACCGCAGGCGGAGGCGATGCATGCCGGGCTCGCCGCCTGCGAGGAGATCGCGGGGGTGGATGTCGTCCATACCTGCGGGCCGCTGATGCGCGCGCTGCATGAGGCGCTGCCGCCGGAAAAGCGGGGCAAGTGGTTCCCTTCCTCCGCCGAACTGGCGGAGGCGGCGGGGAGGAAGCTTGACGCGGGGGACGTCGCGATGGTCAAGGGCTCGCTCGGCTCGAAAATGGCGGCTGTGGCGGCGGCGGTGAAGCGCTTGGGCGCCGCCGCGCCGGAAGGGGGAGAGGCCTGAATGCTCTATGAACTCCTCACCCCGCTCTCGACCGGCGGGGATGTCTTCAACCTCTTCCGCTATATCACATTCCGCGCGGGTGGCGCGTTCTTCACTGCGCTCGTCTTCGGCTTCCTCTTCGGGCGGCCGATCATCGACCGGCTGCGGCGTATGCAGGGCAAGGGGCAGCCGATCCGCTCGGACGGGCCGGCGAGCCACATCCTCGAAAAGGCGGGAACGCCGACCATGGGCGGGGTGCTCATCCTCGCCGCCATGGTCGTCTCGACCCTGCTCTGGGCGCGGATGGACAACGGCTTCGTGCTCCTCGTCCTCTTCGTCACGCTCGGCTTCGGGGCCATCGGATTCGTGGACGATTACCTGAAGGTCACGAAGCAATCCCATCGCGGCTTTTCCGGCCGGCACCGGCTCGCCATCGGCTTCGCCATCGCCGCCCTCGCCTCCTGGTGGGCGACGAGCCTCCAGCCTGAGCCGCTCCAGACGCAGCTGGCCGTGCCGGTGTTCAAGGAGGTGCTGATCCCGCTCGGGCTCCTCTTCTTCCCCTTCGCGATGTTCGTCATCGTCGGCAGCGCGAACGCCGTGAACCTGACGGACGGGCTGGACGGCCTCGCCATCATGCCGGTGATGATCGCCGCGGGTTCGCTCGGCGTCATCGCCTATGTCGTGGGGCGGACGGACTTCACCGAATATCTCCAGATCCACTATGTGGCCGGGACGGGTGAGATCACCGTCTTCGCCGCGGCGCTGATCGGCGGCGGGCTCGGCTTCCTCTGGTACAACGCGCCGCCCGCGATGGTCTTCATGGGCGACACCGGGAGCCTTTCGCTCGGCGGCGCGCTCGGGGCCATCGCCGTCTCGATCAAGCACGAGATCGTCTGGGCCGTGATCGGCGGGCTCTTCGTGCTGGAGGCCGTTTCCGTCATCGTGCAGGTGGCCAGCTACAAGCTGACGGGCAAGCGCGTCTTCCGCATGGCGCCGATCCATCATCACTTCGAGCAGAAGGGCTGGCGCGAGCCGACCGTGGTGATCCGATTCTGGATCATCGCGCTCATCCTCGCGCTGATCGGGCTCGCCTCGCTGAAGCTGCGGTGATGAGCGTCGCCTCCCCCTGGATCGCCGGCCTTTGGCTGAAGCTCCGCGCGGCGAGGCCCGCGCCCTTTGGCGAGGGGGTGGCGCGGCTCCTCCGCGCGCGGGATGAGGCGAAACGGGAGGAGGCGCGGCTGGAGGCGGCGCGGGCGAAGGGGCGGGAGGGCGCGGGATGATCGCGCGGGCCATCCTCGCCGCGACGGGGCTCCTCGTGCTGGCGCCGGGGTCGGCGCATGCCTGCCGGGTCACGGGAGACGAGTTGCTGAATCCGGCTTGGATCGGCGCGCGCAGCGACAGGATGCCGGACGTCGAAGTGGAGATCGTAGGCTTCGTTACGAGCGTCGAGCACGGTGAAACGAGGCTCAAGGGCTTGCTCACCGGGCGGCCGTGGGTGATCCGCGTCGAAACGATCCGGACCGTAAGGGGGGAGCGGAGGCCGAACTGGAGCGTGGCGCTGCTTGCGCCTCTGGACGGTTACACGCGGCCCGACTTCGGCGAAGGGGCCTACCGCTTCGCCTTCGATCTGCCTGAGACCGACGCGCGCGACAGCGCGCCCTCGCCTGTGCGGGAGACGCGGATTCGCGGCTCGGATGTGGCGCTGCCGCAAGTCGGGATGAGGCTCTGCGGGCAGGCCTCGGTCTTCCCCGTCTCGCCCTATTCACCGGACGTCCTCCTCGCGCGCGCCGTCGGAGCCTCCGCCGCGCCCTTCGTCGCCGGCCTTTCCGGCCTCGGCCTTCTCGCCGGAGCCGCCGCTCTCCTACGCCGCCGCTGGAGGCGCGCATGATCGCCGTGCGCGGATACGAAGGGCGGCGCGTCGGCGTGCTCGGTCTCGGCCGCTCCGGCCTCGCCGCGGCGCGCGCGCTCCGGGCGGGGGAGGCGCAGCCCGTGCTCTGGGATGACGGAGAGGCTGCGCGGGCGGCGGCGGAGGCGGCGGGCTTCGCGGTGGAGGACCTGACGCGGGAGAAGCCCTGGGCGGACATGCCGCTACTCGTTGTGTCCCCCGGCGTGCCGCATCTGCCGCCCGCCGCGCATCCGGCGATCCGGGCGGCCTGGGCGGCGGGCGCGCTGGTGGACAATGACGTGTCGCTCTTCTTCCGCGCCGTGCAGATGACGGGCGCGCGGGTGCGGATCGTCGCCGTCACCGGCTCGAACGGGAAATCGACGACGACGGCGCTGATCGACCATGTTCTCGGCGCCGCGGGGCGCCCCCGGCAGATGGGCGGCAATATCGGCCGCGGCGTGCTCGACCTCGACCCGCCGGCGGACGGGGAGACGATAGTGCTCGAGCTTTCCTCCTACCAGACCGACCTTGCGCGGACCCTAGCGCCGGACGTGGCCGTGTTCCTCAACCTCTCGCCCGACCATCTCGACCGTCACGGCGGCCTTGGCGGCTATTTCGCGGCGAAGCGGCGGCTCTTCGAACTCGGAGCGCCGGAGGCGCTGGTGATCGGCGTGGACGACGATTTCGGCCGCTTCCTCGCCGCGGCGACGGACGACCCTTCGGAGGATGGCGCGCGGCTGACGCGCGTCTCGGCCGGCGCGAAGCTGAAGGGGCAGGGCCGCTCGGTCTACATGAACCGCAACCACCTGACGGAATGGGATGGCGCGAAGCAGGCCGCCGCCTTCGACCTCCGCGAGGCGAAGGCGCTGCCGGGGGCGCACAACCACCAGAACGCCTGCGCCGCCTGGGCCGCGCTCCGCGCGCTCGGCCTCGGGCCGAAGGTGATCGAGGCGGGGATGCGGAACTTCCCCGGCCTGCCGCACCGGCTGGAGCTCGTGGGCGAGGCGCGGGGCGTGCGCTTCGTGAATGACTCTAAGGCGACGAACGCGGATGCGGCGGAAAAGGCGCTGCTGACCTATGACCGCATCCGCTGGATCGCGGGCGGCGTGCCGAAGGCGGGGGGGATCGCGCCGCTCGCGCCGCTCTTTCCCCGCGTCGCCAAGGCCTATCTGATCGGGGTGGCGGCGCCGGCCTTCGCGGAGACGCTGGGCGATCATCCGAACGCGCTTTGCGGCGACCTCGCCGCCGCGCTCGCCCGCGCCGCGGCGGAGGCGGAGCCGGGGGACGTGGTGCTGCTCTCCCCCGCCTGCGCGAGTTTCGACCAGTTCCGGGATTTCGAGGCGCGGGGCGACGCCTTCCGCGAGGCCGCCCGCCGCATCGTCGAGGGGGGCGCATGACCGATATCAGCTACCACGCCGCGCCGGCCGGCTATGGCGACCCGTCGATCCTCGGCCGCTGGTGGCGGACGGTGGACAAGCTCTCGCTCGGCGCGCTCGCGCTCCTGATCCTCGTCGGGCTCCTGATGAGCTTCGCCGCCTCGGTGCCGCTGGCGGAGAAGCGGGGCCTGCCGCCCTTCTATTTCGTCACGCGCCATGTCGTCTTCGCCGTCGTCGCCTATGCGGTGATTGTCGCGATCTCGGTGATGCCGCCGGACCAGGCGCGGCGGAACGGCGTGCGGCTCTTTCTCGCCGCTTTCGTCGCGGTGCTGTTCCTGCCGGTCTTCGGCACGGATTTCGGCAAGGGCGCGGTGCGCTGGTATTCGTTCGGCTTGTCCGTCCAGCCCTCGGAATTCCTGAAGCCCGGCCTCGCCGTGCTGACCGGCTGGATGATGGCGGCGGCGCTTCGGCCGGGCGGGCCTCCGGGCGTCGTCATGTCCTTCCTCGTGACGCTCGCCGTCGTGGCCTCGCTGGCGATCCAGCCGGATTTCGGGCAGGCGCTGCTCGTCATAGCGGCCTGGGGGGCGATGTTCTTCGCCTGGGGCGCGCCGATCCTCCTCATCGTCGGCTTCGTCGGGCTCGGCGTCGGGCTCGTCTGGTTCGCCTATACGAACTTCGAATACGTCGCGAGCCGGATCGACGACTTCCTCGCGCCCGAAGTCGATCCGACGAGCCAGATCGGCTATGCGATCACCGCCGTGCAGAAGGGCGGTCTCTTCGGCGTCGGCGCGGGGGAGGGGTCGGTGAAATGGTCCCTGCCGGACGCGCATACCGATTTCGTGATGGCGGTGGCGGCGGAGGAATACGGGCTGCTCTTCTGCCTCGCGGTGATCGGGCTCTATCTCTTCGTCACGCTCCGCGCGCTGACCCGCCTGATGCGGGAGCGGGACGCCTTCGCCCGCGTCGCGGGGGCGGGGCTCGCCGTGCTCTTCGGCGTGCAGGCCTTCATCAATATCGGCGTGACCTTCACGCTCCTGCCGGCGAAGGGTATGACGCTGCCCTTCGTCTCCTATGGCGGCTCCTCAATGCTCGCCTCCGGCATTGCGATGGGCCTCCTCCTCTCGCTCACGCGCCGCCGCCCGCAGGACCATGTGACGGACAGGCTCGGCCGGCGATGAGCGGGCGGCTTCTCGTCATCGCCGCGGGGGGGACGGGCGGGCACATGTTCCCGGCGCAGGCGCTGGCGGAGGCGATGCTCGCCCGCGGCTGGCGCGTCGCGCTCTCGACGGACGAGCGGGGGCTCCGCTACGCCGGCGGCTTCCCGGCGGCGGTGGAGCGGCGCGCGCTTTCGGCGGCGACCTTCGCGCGGGGCGGGATGGCGGCGAAGGCGGTCGCCCCCCTCCGCATCGCGAAGGGCGTGGCGGAGGCGTGGGCCTGGTTCGGGCGGGCGAAGCCGGCGGCGGTGGCGGGGTTCGGCGGCTATCCGGCGCTCCCGGCGCTGGCGGCGGCGGGGTTGCGCGGGGTTCCGCGGCTGATCCATGAGCAGAACGGCGTTCTCGGCCGGGTCAACCGCGCCTTCGCGAGCCGGGTTGAGGCGGTGGCCTGCGGCGTCTCCCCTCTCGTCGGCGCGCCTTCCGGCGCGCGGCTCGTCGACATCGGCAACCCGGTGCGGGCCGCAGCGAAGGCGGCGGCGCAAGCGCCTTACGCGCCGCCGGGGCAGGGGGCGCTGAACCTACTCGCCTTTGGCGGCAGCCAGGGCGCCTCCGCCCTCTCCCGTCTCCTGCCGGAGATGCTGGCGGCGCTCCCCGAAGGCTTCCGCGCGCGGCTGAAGATCACGGCGCAGGCGCGTGAGGCGGAGGCGGCGGCGCTCTCCGCCGCGCTCGGGCCCGCGGCGGAGGTCGCGCCCTTCTTCGCCGACATGCCGGAGCGGATCGCCGCGGCGCAGCTCGTCATCTGCCGCTCCGGCGCCTCCACGGTGGCGGAGCTGGGCGTCATCGGCCGGCCCTCGATCCTCATCCCCTTCCCGGCGGCGACGGCGGACCACCAGACGGCGAACGCCCGCCCGCTGGCGGAGGCGGGCGCGGCGATCCTCGCGCCCGAGGCGGGGTTGACGGGGGCGGCGCTCGCGGGCCATGTGCGCGCCGTTCTCGAGGATGCGGCGCGTGCGGCGGCGATGGCGGAGGCGGCGCGGCGGCTCGGCCGGCCCGCGGCGGATGCGGCGCTCGCCGACCTCGTGGAGCGGATCAGCGAAGGAAAGCCCCCGGCATGATGACAATCGCCCTCCCGCTCGACATCGGGCTCATCCATTTCGTCGGCATCGGCGGCATCGGCATGTCCGGCATCGCGGAGGTGCTGCTCAATCTCGGCTATCAGGTGCAGGGCTCTGACCTCCGCGCCTCCCCGATCACGGAGCGGCTGGCGGGGATGGGGGCGAAGATCTTCGTCGGGCAGCGGGCGGAGAATGTGGAGGGCGCGCGCGTCGTCGTCATCTCCTCCGCCATCAAGCCCGGCAACCCGGAGCTGGACGCGGCGCGGGCCGCGGGCCTGCCCGTCGTGCGGCGGGCGGAGATGCTGGCGGAGCTGATGCGGCTCCGATCCAACGTCGCGGTCGCCGGCACCCACGGCAAGACGACGACGACCTCGATGGTCGCCGCCCTCCTGGACGGCGGCGGGCTGGACCCGACCGTGATCAACGGCGGCATCATCCAGAACTATGGCTCCAACGCCCGGCTCGGGACCGGAAAATGGATGGTGGTGGAGGCGGACGAGAGCGACGGGACCTTCGTGAAGCTCCCCGCCACCATCGCCATCGTGACGAACATCGACCCCGAACATCTGGATCATTACGGCGATTTCGAAGGGGTGCGGGACGCCTTCCTCGCCTTCGTCTCCAACATCCCCTTCTATGGCCTCGCCGTGCTCTGCATCGACCATCCGGAGGTGCAGCGGCTCGTCGGACTGGTGGACGACCGACGGAAGGTCACCTACGGCTTCGCCCGGCAGGCGGACGTGCGGGGAGAGGGGCTGCGCTATGAGGGCGGGCGCGCCGTCTTCGACGTCGCGTTCCGCGGCGGCGCGCGGATCGAGGGGCTCACGCTGCCGATGCCGGGGGCGCATAACGTGAGCAACGCGCTCGCCGCCATCGCGGTGGCGAAGGAGCTTGGCGTCTCTGACGCGGACATCCGCGCCGCCTTCGCCGGGTTCGGCGGGGTGAAGCGGCGCTTCACCCGTGTCGGAAGCTGGAACGGGGCGGAGATCATCGACGATTACGGGCACCATCCTGTCGAGATCGCGGCGGTGCTGAAGGCGGCGCGGGCGGCCTGCTCCGGCAAGCTGATCGCGGTTCACCAGCCGCATCGCTACACGCGGCTTGCGGACCTCTTCGACGAGTTCTGCGGCGCCTTCAACGACGCGGACGCGGTCGGCATCGCGGAGGTCTACGCCGCGGGGGAGGCGCCGATCGAGGGCGTGAGCCGGGACGCGCTGGTCGAGGGCCTCCGCGCCCACGGCGTGCGGGACGCGCACGGGGTGGAGGAGGAGGCGGGGCTCGCGAATTTCGTCCGCGCCCATGCCGGGCCGGGGGACATGGTCGTCTGCCTCGGCGCCGGGTCGATCTCGGCCTGGGCGAACGCGCTGCCGGGTAAGCTGGCGGCGGAGGCGTGACGGTGGGGCGGGCGAAGCGCCACGGCCCCGAAAGGCGGCCTTCCGGTGGAAAGCCGCCGGGGCCGTTCGGCCGGAGGCGCAAGCCGGAGGCCGAGGGGCGCCAAGCCGCCGCGTCGGTCGAAGATCGGGCCGTGGTCGTCGCGGCGAGCGCGGACTCGCGGTCGCCGGGGGGGCGACGACCGCGGGCCGATCTGACGCAGGTCAGATCGGCCGGGCGCAGACGGTTCCCTTCGCGCGATGGCCGGGCGGGCGTGCTTCCCTGCCCAACCCCTCGGCTCCGCGCATGACCGGCGCTCGGCCCGAAGACCTCGCCGCCCGCTTCGCCGGCCGGCTCCATGCCGGGCGCCCGCTCTGGCCGCTCACCTGGCTCCGGGTCGGCGGGCCGGCGGAGCTGCTCTTCATCCCGTCGGACGCCGCGGACCTCGCCGCCTTCATGGCCGAGCTGTCGCCGGAGGCGCCCGTCACGATCATCGGCGTCGGCTCCAACCTTATCGTGCGGGACGGGGGCGTGCCCGGACTCGTCATCCGCATCGCCGGGCGCGGCTTCGGCGCGGTCGAGCAGCTGCCGGGCGCGCGCATCCGCGCCGGGGCCGGAGCGCTCGACTCGCGCGTCGCGGAAGCGGCGGCGGATGCCGGGATTGGCGGGCTTGAGTTCCTGCGCACCATTCCGGGCTCCATCGGCGGCGCGGCGGCGATGAACGCGGGCTGCTACGGCGCCTACATGGCCGACGTGTTCGAGAGCGCGGAGGCGGTGACCCGCGCGGGCGAGACGATCACGCTCGGACCGGAGGACATGAATTTCGCCTACCGCTCCTCAAACCTCCCCGAAGGCGCGATCCTGACTTCGGTGACGCTGTGCGGGAGCCCTGACGAGCCCGAGGCGATCCGCGCCCGCATGGCCGCGGCGCTGGCGAAACGGGCGGAGACGCAGCCCGTGAAGGACCGCACGGCCGGCTCCACCTTCCGCAACCCGGCCGGCTTCTCCTCCACCGGGCGGGGCGATCACGGGCAGGAGCTGATGGCCTGGAAGCTGATCGACGAGGCGGGCTGCCGCGGGCTGCGGCTCGGCGGGGCGGTGATGAACGAGATGCACCCGAACTTCCTGACCAACGCCGGCGGGGCCAGCGCGGCCGATCTCGAAAATCTGGGCGAACTTGTCCGCAAAAGGGTTCTCAATTCATCGGGCATTAAGCTAGAGTGGGAGATACGTCGGATCGGGGTTCTCCCCGAAGCAGGCGAGACCGGGGAAAGCCCGGCGAAAACAGGCGAATAGCCCCCGTCAGAGGGGTGAGAAGCGAGGCGCGGATGTCGGGCAGGACGACGCGCGTGGCGGTGTTGATGGGCGGATGGTCCGCCGAGCGCGAGGTTTCCCTCGTCTCGGGGGCGGAATCCGCGAAGGCGCTGCGGAACGCGGGATACGACGTGATCGAGATCGACGCGGGGCCTGACCTCGCGCAGCGGCTCGCCGCGGCGGCGCCGGATGTCGTCTTCAACGCGCTGCACGGGCGCGGCGGGGAGGACGGATGCGTCCAGGGCCTCCTAGAGGTCATGCGCCTCCCCTACACCAATTCCGGCGTCCTCGCCTCCGCACTCGCGATGGACAAGGTCCGTGCCAAAGAGGTCTTCGCCGCCGCGGGCGTGCCCGTGGCCGAGGGCCGGCTCGTCCGGCGCGAAGAGGTGGAGCGGGGGCACCCGATGGAGCCCCCCTATGTCGTGAAGCCCTACAACGAAGGCTCCTCCGTCGGCGTCTACATCGTTCGCGAACAGGCCAACGGCCCGGCGAAGCTCGACGCCGGGGCGCCGGACATGCTTCTCGTCGAACGCTACGCGCCGGGGCGGGAGCTGACGGCGGCGGTGATGGGCGACAGGGCACTGGCGGTGACGGACATTGTCTCGACTACCGGCTGGTACGACTATACCGCGAAATACAGCCCCGGCGGCTCCCGCCACATCCTGCCCGCAGAGATTCCCGAAGAGGTGACGGAGGCGTGCCGTGCCCATGCGCTCGCCTGCCACCGCGCGCTCGGCTGCCGCGGCGTCTCGCGCACCGATTTCCGGTGGGACGAGACGAAGGGCGCGGAGGGACTCATTGTGCTGGAGGTCAACACCCAGCCCGGCCTGACGCCGACCTCGCTCATTCCCGAACAGGCGGCGCTGTTCGGGATCGACTTCGCCGCGCTCTGCCGCTGGATGGTGGAGGACGCCTCATGCGGGCGCTGAGCGCGCGGCTGATCGCCCTGAGGAACGACCCGGCGCCCTCTCGCCTCGGCTTCCGGCTGAAGCGGCTCTGGCGGAGCGCGCGGTTCCGCCGGGCGGCGACGGTGCAGGCGCCGCTCGCCGCGCTCGCCGCGGCGCTCGTCTGGTCCGCGGCGCAGCCGGATTTCCGCGCCGCGGGGCTCGCCGCTTTCGACACGGCGCGGGAGGCGGTGACGGCGCGCCCGGAATTCGCCATCCGGC
Source organism: Pikeienuella sp. (assembly GCF_046290545.1). Lineage (NCBI taxonomy): Bacteria > Pseudomonadati > Pseudomonadota > Alphaproteobacteria > Rhodobacterales > Paracoccaceae > Pikeienuella > Pikeienuella sp. The sequence goes on from NZ_JBKAGV010000018.1 coordinate 88,215, forward strand.
GGATCGAGGTCCGGGGGGCGGGGTTGGAGGTGACGGCGGCGGTGGAGGCCGCGCTCGCGCCCTGGCGCGGCGCCTCCTCCCTCGCGGCGGATGCGGAAGCGGTGCGGAGCGCGGTTTCCGCTCTCGGCGCGGTCGCCTCCGCCTCCGTCCGGCTCTCGGCCCCCGAGACGATGATCGTTACGGTGGAGGAGCGTCTGCCTGCGCTCGTCTGGCGCCGGGGCGGGGCGCTTTCCCTCGTCGACGCGACCGGGGCGGAGATCGGGCCGCTCGCCGCGCGCACGGCGCGAGAAGACCTCCCGCTCGTCGCCGGCGAAGGCGCGGATGCGGCGGCGGAGGAGGCGCTGGCGATCTTCGCCGCCGCGGCCGGGCTCGGCCCCCGGCTCCGCGGGCTCGTGCGGGTCGGGGAGCGGCGGTGGGACGCGATCCTGCACGAGGGGCCGGTCATCATGCTGCCGGCGGAGGGCGCGGCGGACGCGATGGGCTACGCCGCAGCGCTCGACGCCGGGGAGCGGCTAACGCGCCGCGCCGTCACCCATGTCGACCTCCGCATCGCCGGCCGGCCGACCCTGCGCCTTACGCCGGAGGCGGCGGCGGCGCGGAACGAGACGAAGAAACCCCGAACCCCCGGTAAAGACGCATGATGACCACCCTTTCCGACATGCGCTCGATGCGCGAGCGGCTCCGCGCGGCGCTCCGCCGCGGGCTCATCGCCGTGCTCGACGTCGGCTCGGCCAAGACCGTCTGCCTCATCCTTGAGGTCGACGCGGCGCGGCTCGCCGCGGCGGAGGCGAAGGGCTCGGCGCATGAGGCGCATGCCGCGCTCCGCGTCGTCGGCGCCGGCCTCACTCGTTCCCGCGGAGTCCGGCTCGGCGAGATCGTGGAGATGGAGGAGGCGGAGCGCGCGATCCGCACCGCGCTGGAGCGGGCCGAAAAATCCGCCGGCGCGCGGGTCGACCAGGTGATCGCGGCGCTTTCCGGCGCCCGCCCGCGCAGCCACGCCGTCTATGGCGAGGCGGAGCTCGAAGGCGAGGAGGCCGGGTCGCGCGACATCGCCCGCGCCCTCGCTGCGGCGGAGGAGCCGGAGCGGCGCGAGGGGCGGGAGATGATCCACGCCATGCCGGTCAACTACACGCTCGACGGGCGGACGGCGACGGCGGACCCGCGGGGCATGGCGGCCCGCTCGCTCGGGGTCGATCTCCACACCGTCTCGGTGGACCGGACGCCGCTCCGCAACCTCGCCGCCTCCGTCCGGCGCTGCGACCTCGAACTTGCGGGCGTCGTGATCGGCGGTTGCGCCTCCGGCCTCTCGGCGCTGGTGGAGGACGAGCAGAAGCTCGGCGCCGCCTGCATCGACCTCGGCGCCGGCTCGACCGACATCTCGATCTTCCTGCGCGGCCGGCTGGTTCATGCGGACAGCGCGCGGCTCGGAGGGGATCACCTGACGCAGGACATTTCCGTCGGCCTCTCCATGCCGGTGGCGGAGGCGGAGCGGATCAAGACGCGGCATGGCGGCGCCATCGCCACGGGCATGGACGAGCGCGAGCTGATCGAGGCGCCGCATCTCGGCGGCGACCATCCGGCGGAGCGGCGCCGCATCTCCCGCTCCGCGCTGATCGGCGTCATCCGCCCGCGCCTGGAGGAGATCCTGGAGGATGCGCGGCGGCGGCTCGATCGGGCGGGGTTCCAGAACCTCCCCGGCCGGCGCATCGTGCTGACAGGCGGCGGCGCCCAGCTGACGGGGATCGAGGAGACGGCGCAGCGCATCCTCGGCCGGCAGGTGCGGATCGGGCGGCCCATGCGCGTCGCGGGCCTCCCCGCCTCGGTCAGCGGGCCGGACTGCGCGGCCGTAGTCGGCCTCGCGCTCCACGCCGCGCGGCCGCAGGACGAGGCCTGGGATTTCGAGCCGGCGGCGGCCTTCGCGCCGCGGCTCCGGCTCGTCGGCGCGGTGCGGTGGTTCCGCGAGAATTGGTAGGCTTTTAGGGGTTTTCGAATCGACATGATTCTTCCCCTGCGTTACTCTCTTTCGATAACGCCTCAACTCAACAACGAAGGCGTGGCAGCAGTGGCAAATACAGGCGGATGACATGGCCCTTACCCTGAAGTCGCCGGAGCCCGACGAGCTCCGGCCGCGCATCACCGTGTTCGGCGTCGGCGGCGCCGGCGGCAACGCCGTCAACAACATGATCGAGAAGAACCTCGAAGGCGCGGAGTTCGTGGTCGCGAACACGGACGCCCAGGCGCTTCAGCAGACGCGGGCGAGCCGGCGGCTCCAGCTCGGCGTCGGCGTCACGCAGGGGCTCGGCGCGGGGGCGAAGCCGGATATCGGCGCCGCCGCGGCGGAAGAGAGCCTCGAGGAGATCATCCGCCATCTCGAAGGCTCCCACATGTGCTTCATCACCGCCGGGATGGGCGGCGGCACGGGCACCGGAGCCGCGCCAGTCATCGCCCGCGTCGCGCGGGAGATGGGGATCCTCACCGTCGGCGTCGTCACCAAGCCCTTCCAGTTCGAAGGGTCGAAGCGCATGACCCTCGCCGCGGGCGGGATCGACGCGCTGCAGCAGGTGGTGGACACGCTCATCATCATCCCGAACCAGAACCTCTTCCGGATCGCCAACGAGCGGACGACCTTCGCCGAAGCCTTCATGATGGCGGACGACGTGCTCTATCAGGGCGTCAAGGGCGTGACCGACCTGATGGTCCGCCCCGGCCTCATCAACCTCGACTTTGCGGACGTGCGCGCCGTGATGGACGAGATGGGCAAGGCCATGATGGGCACCGGCGAGGCCGAGGGCGAGACCCGTGCGATCGACGCCGCGGAGAAGGCCATCGCCAATCCGTTGCTCGACGAGGTGAGCCTGAAGGGCGCCAAGGGCGTCCTCATCAACATCACCGGCGGCTACGACCTCACGCTCTTCGAACTCGACGAGGCGGCGAACCGCATCCGCGAGGAAGTCGATCCGGAGGCGAACATCATCGTCGGCTCCACGCTCGACCCGGACATGGAGGGGCGGATGCGCGTCTCCGTCGTCGCGACGGGGATCGACGCGGCCGCGATGGCGGAGAACCGGCCGACGCCGGTGGAGCGGCGCCCGGCCGCGACCGCCCGGATCGTGCCGGCGACGCCGGAGGCCCCGCGCCGCGCCTCCGCCATGCCCGCCGCGGCGGAGCGCCCGGCCGAGCCCGCGCCGCGCCCCGCGCCGCAACCGCTTCCGGCCGAGCCGAACCTCTTCGCAGAGGAGGAGGCGCCCTCCGCCCCCGCGCCGCGCGCGGAGGCCTATATCGCTCCCGCCCCGGTGCAGCCCGGCGACCCGCGCGCGGAGGCGCCCGAACCGGCGCCGCGCCGCCCGGCCCATGCCGGGGACCCGACGCCCTTCACCGTCCAGGGGATGCGCGACGCAGCGCAGGTCTCCCCGGGCGGGGAGGCCGAGCGCGGGCGCTTCGGGCTCAACAGCCTGATCCACCGGATGACGGGCGGCGGCGCGACGGCTGCGCGCTCGGCCCAGCCGGTCGGCCGGGCCGAGCCCGTCGCCCCCGCAGCGCCGCGCCCGGCGCAGCGGCCGGCGGAGCGGATCGAGGACTCGGTGGAGGATGACGAGGACCTCCGCATGGAGATCCCGGCCTTCCTTCGCCGCCAGGCGAACTGACGCAGAAGCGGCGGGCGCCCGCGCGGCGCCCGCCCTTCCCGCCCGCGCGGGTGGGCGATGACGGGGCCGCGAGGCCGTGCTATCGAACCGCCAGAGACGGCGGACGAAGGAATCGGACATGAAGCGGACGCGGATCACGGCGCGGACTTTGGGCGCAAGCCTCGCCCTCGCGGCGGCCCTGGCGCTCGCCGGCTGCTCGTCGGATGAGTCGCTGGTGGATGACGCGCGCCCGGCCGCCGACATCTTCGCCGAGGCCGAGGCGAATTATCAGGATGGCGACTTCACCGAGGCGGCGACCGGCTTCGACGAGGTCGAGCGGCTCTATCCCTATTCCAGCCTCGCCAAGACCGCGATGATCCGCTCCGCCGAAGCGTATTACCGCGCCCGCCGCTATGACGAGGCGCGCCTCGCCGCGCAGCGCTATCTCGATTTCTTCCCGTCCGACGAGGACGCGTCCTATGCGCAGTACATCGTCGCGCTGAGCTACTATGACCAGATTTCCGACGTCGGCCGCGACCAGGGCGACACGATCCGCGCCGGGCAGGCGCTCCGCGAGGTCATCGAGCGCTACCCCGACAGCCCTTGGGCGCGGGATGCGGCGCTGAAGCGCGACCTGACGCTCGACAACCTCGCGGGCAAGGAGATGGAGATCGGCCGCTATTATCTCGGCCGGGGCCATTACGTCGCCGCCATCAACCGCTTCCGCCGGGTGGTGGAGCAATACAACACCACGAGCCAGACGCCGGAGGCGCTGCACCGGCTCGTCGAAAGCTATCTCGGCCTCGGCGTGACGGCGGAGGCGCAGAACGCCGCCGCCGTGCTCGGCTTCAACTATCCGGGCTCCGAATGGTATGTGGACAGCTTCGCGCTCCTGACCGGAGAGCGGCTCGGGCCGGAGATCAGCCCGGAAAGCTGGCTGAGCCGCAACTTCCGCAAGGTCGTCTACGGCGACCAGTTCTGACCTGCGGGGCGCCGGCGGGGCCCATGCTCGAAAGTCTGGAGATCAGCGACATCGTGCTGATCGAGCGTCTGGCGCTCGAATTCGGCCCCGGCCTCACCGTGTTCACCGGGGAGACGGGGGCGGGCAAGTCGATCCTCCTCGACGCGCTCGGCTTCGCCCTCGGCTTCGCGGAGGCGCGCGGCCTGGTCCGCGCCGGGGCGGCGGAGGGGGCGGCGACGGCGATCCTTCGCGTCCCCTTCGGCCATCCGGCGCGGGCGATCATGGCCGAGGCGGGGCTGGAGGCGGATGCGGACGAGCTGATCCTCCGCCGCGTCGCGTCCGCCGCCGACCCGTCCCGCGCCTATGTGAACGACCGGCGTGTGAACGCGGAGACGCTCCGCGCGCTCGGGGAGGCGCTGGTGGAGGTTCATGGCCAGCATGACGACCGGGGCCTCCTGAACGCCCGCGGCCACCGCGCCCTGCTCGACGCCTTCGCAGGGGCCGAGCCTTCGCTCTCCGCCTGCCGCGCGGCGCACGGGGCCTGGCGGCGCGAGGCGGCGGCGCTGGAGGCGGCGGAGGCCACGCTCGCGGAGGCGACGCGGGAGCGGGAGACGCTGGCGCATTTCGTCGCCGAACTCGAAGCCTTCGCGCCCGAGCCGGGCGAGGATGCGGCGCTGGACGCGCGGCGGCGCGCGATGCAGGGCGCTGCGCGGATCCGGGAGGATGTGGCGCGCGCGCTCGCGCTTCTCTCCGAAGGAGCCGAGGGCGCGCTCTTCGACGCGAGCCGCCGCCTCGCCGCCGCCGCGGGGGAGGCGGAAGGCCGGCTCGACGGGCCGCTCGACGCGCTCGACCGGGCGAAGGACGCGCTCTCCGAGGCCGTCGCCGGGGTCGAGACGGCGATGGAGGCGATGGAGTTCGATCCGCTGGCGCTGGAGCGCGCAGAGGAGCGGCTCTTCGCCCTCCGCAAGCTCGCGCGGAAGCATGATTGTGCGCCGGACGATCTCGCCGCGCTCGCCGGCGCGCTTTCCGCCCGCCTCGCGCGGATCGAGGCGGGGGAGGGGGAGATCGCCGCGCTCCGCGCCCGGGCGAAGGCGGCCAAGGCGGCGCATCGCGAGGCCGCCGCCGCGCTCTCCGCCCTCCGGCTTGAGGCGGCGGGGCGGCTGGAGGCGGCGGTGGCGGCGGAATTGCCGGCGCTGAAGATGGAGCGGGCGCGGTTCCATGTCTCCGTCGAGTCTGCGGAGCCGGGGCCGGAAGGGGCGGAGGAGGTCACCTTCCTCATCGCCGCCAATCCCGGCGCCGCGCCCGCCCCGCTCGCCCGCGTCGCCTCGGGCGGCGAGCTTTCGCGCCTCCTCCTCGCGCTGAAGGTCGCGCTCTCCGCCGCGGGCGGCGCGGGGGCGATGATCTTCGACGAGATCGACCGCGGCGTGGGCGGCGCGACGGCGGACGCGGTGGGCCGCCGCCTCGCCCGGCTCGCGCGCGGGGCGGGCGCGGCGCAGGTGCTCGTCGTCACCCATTCACCGCAGGTCGCCGCCTGGGGCGACGTTCAGTTCCGCATCGAGAAGCGGGTGGAGGCGGGCGCGGCGCGCACCGAAGTCCGCCGGCTCGCGGAGGGCGAGCGGGCGGAGGAGATCGCGAGGATGCTCGCCGGCGGCGCGGTGACGGCGGAGGCGCGCGCCGCCGCCTCGGCGCTTCTGGCGGCGGCGGGCTAGAGCGTCATCCGTCCTGACTGGTCTTCCGGGCGGATGACGCGCGAAGCCTCAGAAGTCGCTCGGCGACTCGTGGCTCTCCTCGGCGTCGATCCCGGGATCGCCCGCGCCGCCCGCCTCTCCGCCGAGCGGGTTCGTGACCGGAACAGGCGGTGCCTCGCCGGGCTCGCAGCCTCCGGCGGAGCAGGTCGCGAAGGCGGGCGCCGTGAACTCGAACACGGTCGCGCTGTTCGCCGGCGCCGCCGTCACCACGCCTTCGAGGACCCAGAGCCGGATCAGGTCGTCGCTCGGCGCCTCGATCCAGAAATCCGTGCCGCGCACGCCGATCGTGCCGATCGAGGTGGAGACGGCGACGCCCTCCTTCGGCATCCGCCCGCTCACCATCCGCATCGCGCCGCGGCTCAGCGAGAGCGCGAGCGAGCCCGGCCGCCCGGCGCCGGCGAAGACGTAATCGTCGATCACGAGGGAGGCGTTCGGCGCGACGGTGAGCGCGGTGCCGTCCTCCAGCCGGATCTCCGCCGTGCCGTATTGCTTCGTGTAGACCCGCGCATTGCGGAAGATCTCCGCCCCCGCGTCGATCGGAAAGCCGACGGCGCCCTCGGCCTGCAGCGCATCCTGCTGGACGGCGACGGCCCGGCCCGCGAGCTCCGCCGCGCCGGCGCCGCCGGCGCAAAGCGCGGCGACCGCGGCGGCGGCGATGAAGTTCCGTTTGATGGACATGGCGATTTTCCCCTCATTGGCGACATGCCAGCGTCGCCTGTTTGACATGAAAGTGTAGCAGACCACGCGGCGCCTGTCTCAGCGCCGCGCCGTCGGGTCGATCGGATAGACGATGGGCCGAGGCGGCGGCCATGCCTCCCGGCAGGTCGTACGGGTGCATTCGGCATAGACCGGCTCGTCGAAGACGAAAACCTCGTTCGAATCCACCGGCCGGGCGATGACCGAGCCTTCGTCCACCCAGAGCCGCGTGAGGCCCGGCGTGTCGACATCCAGCCAGAACTGCGTCCCGCGCACGCCGATATTCGCGACCGCCGTCCGGAATTCCGACTCGTCCTTCTTCAGCCGCCCGCTGATGACGCGAAGCGCGCCCTTCGCCAGCGACATGCCGACGGCGCCGCCCTCCGGGTCATAGACATAACTGTCGATCACGATGGAGGAGGAGGGGCCGACGAGCAATTCCGTCCCGTCGTCGAGCGCGACCTCCATCGTGCCGTAGGTCTTGGTGTAGAGCGTGGCGTTCTGGATCACTTCCGAGCCGCGCCGCATCGCATAGCCGGCGAAGCCCTCCTTCTGGAAGGATTCCGCCTGCACGCGGATCGCCTCGCCCGCGCGGTCCGCGGCGGCGAGGCCGGGAAGGGCGAGGAGAAGGGCGGCTAGGGAGAGGCGTGCGGTCATCGGCGATCCTGTCTTCCGTCTCTTCCCGACCTAGGCGCCCGTCGCCGCGGGCGCTGTGATCTTTCGCAAGCCTCGGAGCGGCTTAAGTAGCGCCCCCGTCAGTTCACCTCCACCACCTTCCCCGGGTTGAGGATGTTCTTCGGGTCGAGCGCGCGCTTGATCTCCGCCATCACGGCGTAGCCGGCGCCGTGCTCCTCCTCCATGTAGCGCTTCTTGCCGACGCCGACGCCATGCTCCCCCGTCACCGTGCCGCCGAGGCGGATGGCGCGGCGGTTCATCGAATGGGTGAGCTTCTTGGCCAGCTCCAGCTCCTCCGGTTTCTCAGGGTCGATCAGGAAGCCGCAATGGAAGTTCCCGTCCCCCACATGGCCGATGATGGGTGAGATCATGCCGGATTCCGCGATCTCCTCCGCCGTCTCCAGCAGCGCCTCCGCGAGGCGGGAGATCGGGACGCAGACATCGGTGGAGAGGGCGCGGCAGCCCGGCTTCAGCTTCAGCGACGCATAGTAGAAATTGTGCCGCGCGTGCCAGAGCCGGTTCCGCTCCTCGAGGTTGGCGGACCATTCGAAGCCCATGCAGCCATGCTCCCGCGCGATCTCCCCGAAAAGCTCCACCTGCTCCTTCGCGCCCGCCTCGGTGCCGTGGAACTCGACGAAGAGATGCGGAACCTCCGGCAGGCTCATCGAGCCCGAGATGTTCACGGCGCGGATCGCCACCGGGTCCACGATCTCGATCCGCGCCATCGGCACGCCCATCTGGATCGTCTGGATCACGGTGTTGACGGCGGACGGCATGTCCGGGAACGGACAGACGGCGGCGGTGATGCTATCGGGCTGGCCCTGGAGCTTCACCGTCAGCTCGGTGATGATGCCGAGCGTGCCCTCGGAGCCGATCATCAGCTTGGTCAGGTCGTAGCCGGCGGAGGATTTCCGGGCGCGGGAGCCGGTGCGGATGATCCGCCCGTCCGCGAGCACCACTTCGAGCGCCATGACGTTCTCCCGCATCGTGCCGTAGCGCACCGCGGTGGTGCCGGAGGCGCGGGTCGCCGCCATGCCGCCGAGGGAGGCGTTGGCGCCGGGATCGACCGGGAAGAAGAGCCCGGTCGCCCGCAGCTCCGTGTTGAGCTGCTCCCGCGTCACGCCGGGCTGCACCACGGCGTCCATGTCCTCTGCGTGGATTTCGAGGACCCGGTTCATCTCCGACATGTCGAGCGAGATGCCGCCGTTGAAGGCGACGGCGTGCCCTTCGAGCGAGGTGCCCGTGCCCCAGGCGACGATCGGACAAAGCTCCTCGTTGCAGATCTTCACGATGGCGGAGACTTCCTCCGTCGAATGCGGGAAGGCCACTGCGTCGGGCGGGACGGGGGTGAAATAGCTCTCGTTCTGCCCGTGCAGGTCGCGCACGGAGGGGGAGGTCGAAAGCCGCTCCCCGATCAGATCCCGCACCCGCGCTATCGCCGCCTCAACGCTCATCGTCGTCGCCTCCCGCTGTTTGCCGGAAGGCGTAGCGCGAACCGCGCCGGCAAGGAAGCCCGCTTGGCGGGGCGGCGGCGCGCGTCTATCACGGGACGCGACGCAAGAAAGAGGAGGCGCCATGCGCGACCTGAGCCCCTGCTGCCCCGACCGGGACTTTCCCGCCGGCATGGTCCCGATGCAGCCGCAGGTCGTCCTGCCCGAATGGATCGACTATAATGGGCACATGAACGTGTCCTACTACACCTTCGCCTTCGACAAGGCCTTCGACGACCTTCTCGACAACTGGCTGGGCGTCGGCGTCGAGTTCGTGAAGCGCGCCCGCCTCGGGCCGATGGCCCTGCAGACGCAGATCTGCTATCTCGCGGAGCTGGTGGAAGGGGAGCCGTTCCATGTGGAGACGCGCATTCTCGACCATGACGAGAAGCGGATGCACTTCTTCGGCGTGATGGTCTCGGACCGGACAGGCAAGCGCGCGGCGACCTATGAGAGCCTCGGCATGAATGTCGATCTCGAGACGCGCCGGCCCGCCCCCTATCCGGCCTGGGCGCAGGAGCGAATCGCGCGGATGGCGGCGGCGCAGGCCGCGCTGCCGCTTCCGCCCGAGGCCGGGCAGAAGCTCGGAATCCGGCGGAAATCGTGACTGGCCGCATTAGCCAAGGCTTCAGCTTCCTTCGATAGCGGTGTCGTGCAGGAGGCGAGGCAGGCGGATGCGGTTCACAAAGGCGATGGCGCTGAGGTCGACGGCGGCGATCCTGCTGTGTCTCGCCGTGGCCGAAGCCGTGGTCTTCGTCATGACCGTTGTCATCGAGCCGGAGCGGCTGGTCTTCGAACTGTCGGTGACGGCGGCCATAACGCTGATGATCGCGACGCCCGTCATTCTCTATTTCGTCACGCTCACCGAGGAGCTTAGGGCCGCGAAGCTGAGCGCAGCAGCGGCCGATCGGGCAAAGAGCGCTTTCCTCGCCAACATGAGCCACGAGATCAGGACGCCGATGAACGGCGTGCTCGGCGTCGCCGAACTTCTGGACCATACGCCACTCGACGAGCGGCAGAAGGGCTATGTCGGGCTCATCAAGTCCTCCGGCGACGCCCTGCTGACGATCATCGACGAGGTGCTCGATCTCTCGAAGGTCGAGGCCGGTCGGATGGAGTTGCGTCCGGAGCCGTTCTCGCCGCACGCCCTCGTCGGGGATGCGGCGGCGCTGATGGCGGCGCGCGTCGGCGACGGGCCGGTCGAGGTGATGGCGCGGGTCGCGCCCTCCGTGCCCGAAACGTTGATCGGGGACGGCGGGCGGCTCCGGCAGATCCTGCTGAACTTCGCTGGCAACGCCGTGAAATTCACGGAACGCGGCCATGTTCTTATCGAGGCGACGGGCGCGCCGCGCCGCGGCGGCTTCCTCCTCCGCCTCGCGGTGGAGGATACCGGCCCCGGCGTTCCCCGAGAGGAGCGCGTCCGGATTTTCGAGGCGTTCAGGCAGGGCGACGAGACGCTCCGCCGTCGGCATCAGGGCGTGGGCCTCGGCCTCGCCGTCAGCGCCTCGCTGACGCGGCTGATGAATGGCGCGATCTGGGTCGAGGCCGGGCCGGAAGGCGGCGCGCGTTTCGTCATGGAGGCGCTTCTCCCGGCCGAAGCCGCGGAGGCGGCGCGGCCGCTCGAAGGCGCGCGGCTCCTGCTCGTTTCCGTTTCCGGGCGACACGCCCGCATCCTTGAAGAGGCGCTGTCGGCCGCGGGGGCGCGGTCCCGAACCTGTGCGACGGCGGCCGCCGCCGCCGCGCTCCTCCAGGCGGGCGAGCCGGCGGAGGCGGCGCTGCTCGACTGGCGGGGCGAGCCGGAGGCCGAGATCGCTCTCCTCGACGCGGCCGCAGGGCAAGCCGGCGCCGGCCTCATCCTCCTCACGCCCTTTGGCTCCGTCCCGCCCCCCCGACGCCCCGGCCTGACGCTTATGCGCCCGGTCTGCGCGGCGGCGCTGACCGAGGCGGTGAACCGGGTGAGGGCCGCTGCGCGGCGGCCCGCACGGCTCGTCTCATGACGACGCAAGGCGGGTTCCCGACCGCACGCCCCGCCTCTCGCTGGCGGGTCCTGCGCACGACGGCGCTGGTCTCCGTCGCCTGCGTCATCGGCTCCAACGCGCTCTCGCTCGTCTACGCTCTGGCCGCGGATCTTGACTCCGAAATGCTGTGGACGACGATCATCCTCACCACCTTCATCTCCGGCGTCGTCTCGGGACTGACCTGCTGGCGATTCGTGCTGGATGCGGAGAAGCTCCGCGCCGCGAAGGCGGAGGCGGAGGCGGCCAACCGGCGCGCCGCCGCAGCCGACCGGGCGAAGAGCGCCTTCCTCGCGAACATGAGCCACGAGATCAGGACGCCGATGAACGGCGTGCTCGGCGTCGCGGAACTTCTCAACCACACCGACCTCGACGAGCGGCAGCGGAGCTATGTCGGCGTGATCAAGTCCTCGGGCGACGCGCTGCTGAAGATCATCGACGAAGTGCTCGACCTTTCGCGGATCGAGGCGGGGCGGATGGAGCTGGAGCCTGCGTCCTTCGCGCTTCGGGATCTGGTCGAGGATGTGGGCCTTCTGATCGCCGCGCGGGTCGCGGAGAAGCCGGTCGAGGCGCTGGTCTCCGTCGACGCCGCGCTGCCGGACCGGCTGACGGGAGATGCGGGGCGGCTCCGCCAGATCCTTGTGAACCTCGCTGGGAACGCCGCCCGCTTCACCGACGAGGGGCATGTGCTCATCTCCGCCGAATCCGCCGGCAGGAGCCGGGACGGCGCCGCGCGGCTTGTCCTTGCGGTGGAGGATACCGGGCCCGGCGTGCCGGAGGCGGAGCGGGAGCGGATCTTCGGCGCCTTCGTCCAGGCGGAGGGGGCCTTCGCGGGCAAGAGCGCGGGCGCCGGACTCGGGCTCTCGATCTCGGCCTCGCTCGCCGCGCTGATGAAGGGCTCCATACGCGTCGAGGAAGCCCGGGGCGGCGGAGCCCGCTTCGCCCTTGAGGTATCCCTGCCGCCCGCGCCTGCGCCTCCGCGGGCGCGGGCGCTTGAGGGCAGATGCGTCGCGCTCCTCTCCGCTTCTCCGGTCCACGGCGCGATCCTCGAGGCGCTCCTCTCCGGCGCCGGGGCGGAGGTCCGGCGGGCGGCGGAGCCCGGCGACGCGGCGGCCCTTCTCGCGGACGGCCGCGCGGGCGCCGCCCTTCTCGACTGGCGGGGCGAGCCGCCCGAGGCGCTCCGGCCCTATCTCGATGCGGCGGCCGAAGCGGGCGCCGGAATGGTCGCGCTGGCGCGGTTCGGCGGCTCTGAGCCGGGGCAACCGGGAATTCGCGTTCTCTCTCGCCCCGCGCCGGCCCGGGCGCTCGTTGCGGCGCTGCTCGACGCCGCGAAGGCGGCGCGCCAACCTTCCGCGGCGCGGGCGCATCGTCTATAGCGAGAGCGGGCGCCGGGAGCGGGCGCGGGGAGGCGAGGCATGCCCGACGGCACGGCGGCGGAGGCGGCGAAGCGGCGACGAAAATGGCTCGGCGCCCTCGCCCATCAGGCCGAAACGGCGCCGGGAAGGCTTGTCTTCTGGGCCGTCGCGCTCGTCGTCGGGGTAATGGCGGGATACGCCGCCGTTGGCTTCCGCCTGTCGATCGACATTCTCCAGACCTTCTTCTACGGCGCGGGAAACCAGACGATCCACAGCCACGCGGCGGGGCTCGATCCCTGGATCGTCTTTCTCGTCCCGGTTTTCGGCGGGCTCGCCGTGGGCCTGATCCTCTCGCGCTTCACGCCCAACGCCCGCGCGCTCTCCGTCTCCGATGTGATCGCCGCGGCGGCGCTCCGGGATTCGCGGGTGGACCGGAAGGCGGGCCTCGCCTCCGCCGCCGCCTCGCTCATCACCCTCTCGACCGGCGGTTCGACCGGTCGCGAGGGGCCGGTGGTGCATCTCGCGGCGGTGATCGCCGGCTGGGTGGACGACCGGCTGAACCATCATGGCGTCACCGCGCGGGACATTCTCGGCTGCGCCGTCGCCGCCGCCGTCTCGGCCAGCTTCAACGCGCCGCTCGCCGGGGCGCTCTTCGCGCTCGAGGTCGTGCTGCGGCACTACGCGCTCCACGCTTTCGGCCCGATCGTGATGGCCTCGGTGGCCGGCGCGGTGATCGCACGGGTCCATATCGGGGAGTTCACGCAATTCACCCTCCCGGAAAACACGCTCGGCTTCTACGAGGAGATTCCCGCCTTCATGCTGCTCGGAGTCTTGTGCGGTTTCGCGGCGGTCGTGATGATGCGGACGCTCTTCGCGGCCGAGGATTTCGCGGATGCGGCGCAGAAGCGGCTCCGCTGCCCGGTATGGGCCAGACCGATGATCGCGGGCGCGATGCTTGGCGCGCTCGCCATTCCCTTCCCTCATGTGATCGGCGTCGGCTACGAGACGACGACGCGGGCGCTGACCGGCGGGCTCGACTTCCAGGCGGCGGTGCTCTTCGCCGTGGTGAAATGCGCGGCGGTCACGATCACCTATGCCGGGCGGATGGGCGGCGGCGTCTTCTCCCCCTCGCTCATGATGGGGGCGTTGACCGGGCTCGCCTTCGGCGCCGTCGCCTCAAGCGTCTTCTCCGGCCTGCCTGGCTCGGAAGGACTCTACGCGCTGGCCGGCATGGGCGCTTTCGCCGCCGCGGTGCTCGGCGCGCCGATCTCGACCACGCTTATCGTGTTCGAGCTGACGGGGGATTATCAGGCGGCGATCGCGGTGATGGTCTCCGTCTCCGTCGCGACCGTCGTGGCGAGCCGCTTCGTCTGGAAGAGCTTTTTCCTCAGTCAGTTGAAGCGCGCCGGCGTCGCGCTCGGCGGCGGGGCGGCCCGCTTCCTGCCGGGCACGATCCCGGTCCGCGGCCTCATGCGGGTGCGCGGCGCGGATGACGGTGCGTCGGACACCGCCTGTCTCGCCCTCGCGGAGCAGGGCGTGAAGCTCCGGCAGTGGGACACGCTGGCGGAGGCGCTGCCGCTTTTCGAGGCGTCGCGGCGGCTCGAATTCGTGCCGGTCATGGCGCAGGTCGTCGACGGGCGGGAGGAAATCGTCGGCGCGCTCTATCAGGTGGACGCGCTGCGGGCCATGAACCGCGCCCTGATCGAGCGGGACGAGGAGCGCGGCGGCTGAGGCCCCTCAAGGGAGAACTTCGATGGACCACTATCCGAAGCCGGAACGCGCGGCCTTTCCGGCCTTCCAGCGCATTCCGACGCGCTGGAACGACAACGACGTCTACGGCCACATGAACAACGTGGTCTATTACGAATACTTCGACACGGCGGTGAACCGCTGGCTGATCGGCTCCGGCGCGCTCGACGTGCCTGCCGGGCCTTTCCTGGGCCTCGTGGCGGAGACGCGGTGCCGCTTTCTCGCCGGCGTCGGCTTCCCCGACATCCTCGAGATCGGCCTCTCCGCGCTCCGGGTCGGGACGTCGAGCGTAACCTACGGTCTCGGCCTCTTCCGGGAGGGCGAGCCGACGCCCGCCGCGGTCTGCCGCTATGTCCATGTCTATGTGGCGGCGGAGACGCGGCGGCCGATCCCGATCCCCGAATCGCTCCGCGAGGCGCTGGCCGCGCTTGCCCCGCCGGAAGCCGCGGATTCCGCCTGAAAGCCCACGCCGCCGCCCTCTTTTCGTCGCAATCGCGGCTCATCAGGGGGCGAGCGTCAAACCCTGTGGCGGAATGGTGACGGAGTTGCCGGGTTGACGCAGCGAAGGGCCTTAAGTCGCTTGCCATGTTGTTTTTGCGCGCCTGACGTGCCAAAACACACGCAAGCCGGAAAACGGCTTGAACGAGGGTCGTAGATTTGGGCGCGCCGAGCAGTGCGGCCCGCAAAGAGACGGAGAGAGGGATGAAGATGACTTCCCGAATCGCACTGGCAGGCGCCGCGCTGGTCGCCGCCGGGTGCACGAACATTCCCGGCGCGAATCTTGGCGGGACCTTCGGCGCAGCCGACTTCCTGGCGATGGACATGCCGGGCGGCGACTTCAACGCCGAACTGGCGAAGCAGTATCAGTCCGCCGCGGCGTTCAACGCCACGAAGGAAGTGAACTGGATGGACGCGGCCGGCTACATGGACCGCTCCAACGCGGCCGCCGCCGGCGGCGTCGCCCCCTGGAATCCGGCCGATCTCGGCATCGGCGGCGAAGCCGCGGCGATGTATTCCGAAGTCGGCGCGGGCATCGCGGCGAACGCGGCGACCAACCCGGCCGCCTGCGCCGAGGCGCAGAAGCTCTGGGATCAGTGGCTCGAAGCGCAGTACCAGCCCACCGGCTGCCTCGACGCCGATGAGGTCAAGGCGATGTTCGACGCGGCCTATGCGGCCTGCCTCGGCTCCGGCCCGGCCAACTTCATCGTCTACTTCGGCTTCGACCGGTCGAACCTCACGGATGCGGCGCGCGGCGTCGTCTCTGATGTGGTCGCCGCGCTCTCCGGCGTCGCCAACCCGATCGTCTCGCTTGTCGGCCATGCCGACACGTCGGGCCCGGCGGCCTACAACGTCGGCCTTTCCCAGCGCCGCGTGAACACGGTCGCCGACGCGCTGGCCTCCGCCGGCGTCCCGATGGGCGGCGTCACCCGCGCCGCGCGCGGCGAGGCCGAGCCGGCCGTCCCGACGGGCGACGGCGTGCGCGAGCCGCGTAACCGCCGCGTCGAGATCACGATCGGCAACTGATCCGGCAGGCGCCTCCGGGCGCCGGCCCCAACGAACAAGAGCCGCTCCGCATCCGTGCGGGGCGGCTTTTGCTTGGAACATGATGAACCGTCCGCCCCTGGCGCCTATATGCCCGGGATGAGATTCTTGCGCGCCGCCGCCTTCGCCCTTCTTGTCGCCACGCCTGCCGCTGCGGACGAGGCGGGCGAGCCGATCCTGCCGGGGGAGGAGGAGCTTCGCGCCCTCGGCGAGGAGGCGGAGGCGATGCTCAGGCGCTTCGCCGAGACGCTCGACCCGATGGCGAAGCGCCTCCGCGCGCTGATTGACGATCTCGACGCCTACGAGGCGCCGGAGCGTCTCCCGAACGGAGACATCATCATCCGCCGCAAGCCGGAGGCGCCGGATCCGCCCCCCGACGGCGGGATTTCGCTCTGACGCGGCGCCTTTCCCCCGCCTGTGCGCCGCCCTACCCTCCCTGCCGTGCAAAGAGAGACGAAGGACCATCCATGACCCCGATTCCCGCCCCGCCCCGCGACGCCGCCTCCCCCTCCGGCGGCGCGCCCTTCGGCGACCTGCCGGAATGGCGGCTCGACGATCTCTATCCGGGCATGGAGAGCGCGGAGCTGAAGGCTGACCTTGCCTGGCTTGCCGCCGCGATCCCGGCCTTCGCGGCGGACGCGCAGGGGAAAATGGCGGCGATGGAAGGCGACGCGCTCGCCGCGCTCCTCGCCCGTTACGAGGCGATCCAGGGCAAGAGCGGGCGGATCATGTCCTATGCCGGGCTCCTCTACAGCCAGAACACGGCGGACGGCGCGCGCGGCAAGTTCTACGCGGACCGGGAGGCGGAGATCACCGCGCTCTTCAACCCGCTCGTCTTCTTCACGCTGGAGCTTAACCGGATCGAGGATGCGGCGCTGGAGGCGAAATTCGCCGAAAGCCCCTCCCTCGCCCGCTACCGCCCCTGGTTCGAACGCCTCCGCGCCTTCCGCCCGCACCAGCTTTCGGACGAGCTGGAGACATACCAGCACGACATGTCCGTCGTCGGCGCCTCCGCCTGGAACAAGCTCTTCGACGAGACGATGGCCGCCCTCGAATTCGACGTGGAGGACGAAACCTTGAATCTCGAGGCGACGCTCAACCTCCTCTCCGATGCGGACCGGGCGCGGCGCGAGGCGGGGGCGCGGGCGCTGACGAAGGTGTTCAAGGCCAATCTCCCCCTCTTCGCCCGCATCACCAACACGCTCGCGAAGGAAAAGGAGATCGAGGACAAGTGGCGCAAGCTGCCGACGCCGCAGCACGCCCGCCATCTCTCCAACCATGTCGAGCCCGAGGTGGTGCAAGCGCTGCGCGACGCGGTGGTCGCCGCCTATCCCACGGTCAGCCATCGCTATTATGCGCTGAAGGCGAAATGGCTCGGCCTCGAAAAGCTCGAATTCTGGGACCGGAACGCGCCGCTCCCCTCCGCCGACGACCGGAAAATCTCGTGGGACGAGGCGAAGGAGACGGTGCTCGGCGCCTATGCCGGCTTCGACCCGAAAATGGCCGACCTCGCCCAGCCCTTCTTCGAGAAGGGCTGGATCGACGCCGCGGTGAAGCCAGGCAAGGCCCCTGGCGCCTTCGCCCATCCAACGGTGACGGAGGCGCATCCCTATGTGATGCTGAATTATCTCGGCAAGACGCGGGACGTGATGACGCTGGCGCACGAGCTTGGCCACGGCGTGCATCAGCTGCTCGCGGCGGGGCAGGGCGAGCTTCTCTCCCGCACGCCGCTGACCCTGGCGGAGACGGCCTCCGTCTTCGGCGAGATGCTGACCTTCAAGCGCCTCCTCGCCGCCGCCGCGCCGGAGAAGCGGAAGGCCATGCTCGCCTCCAAGGTGGAGGACATGATCAACACCGTCGTCCGCCAGATCGCCTTCTACGAGTTCGAGAGCCGGGTCCACGCCGCGCGGCGCGAGGGCGAGCTGACAAAGGAGCAGCTGGGCGAGATCTGGATGGGCGTGCAACGGGAAAGCCTCGGCCCCGTCTTCGACTTCGCGGAAGGCTACGAGACCTACTGGACCTATATCCCGCACTTCATCCACTCGCCCTTCTATGTCTACGCCTACGCCTTCGGGGATGGTCTGGTGAACGCGCTCTATGCCCGCTACGAGGCGGAGCCTGAGGGCTTCCAGCAGAAATATTTCGACATGCTGGCGGCGGGCGGCGCGAAGCATCACCGGGAATTGCTCGCGCCCTTCGGGCTTGACGCGACGGATCCGGATTTCTGGAAGATGGGCCTCGGCGTCATCTCCGGCATGATCGACGAGCTGGAGGCGATGGAGGGGTGAGAGCGGGCGGGGCGGGGGAAGCGCCTTTCGCCTGCTCAAGCGAGCATACGTCCATCATGGCGAGTTCCGCCTTAAGTAGCGCCCGGCGGATCAGACCCGCGGCTGATCCGCCCGCGGCCGCCGCCCCCCGGCGGCAGCGTTTCCGCGCCCGCCGCGGAGGCCGCCGGCAGATCTTCGGCCGACGCGGCGGCTTGGCGCCCCTCGCCCTGCGGCTTGCGCCTTCGGGCGGCGGCCTCTGCGACCTTCCACTGGAAGGTCGCTGACCGATGCCGGGGACTTGAATGGCGGGCGAGCGCCAAGCTCGGCCGCCCCGCCGCGCCCGGCAATTGCCGGGCGCAGAGCCGCGGTGTAGGCTGGCTGTTCAATAATGAATGGCCTGCTCATGAATGAACCGGACGCCGCCGAAGCCGCCTATTCCGTCCCGCCCGTCCACCGCGCCTTCGCGCTCCTTCGCCACATCGCCGGCGGCGGGCGCTGCCGCAACGTGAACCAGACGGCGAAGAGCCTCGGCATCAACCGCACGACGATGATCCGCCTCCTCCACACGCTGGAGGCGGAGGGGATGATCGAGCGGATCGAGGAGGATGCGGGCTGGCGGCTCGGCCCCGGCATGATCGTCCTCGCCGCCGACGCGCTGAAATCGCGCGACGTCGTGCGCGTCTCCCGCCCGATCATGGCGCGGCTGGCGGCCTCCCTCTCGCTCTCCTCCCATCTCGGCGTGCTGGACGGGCGGGAGATCATCTATCTCGCGCGGGAGACGCCGGATTCGCACCTTGTCAGCAATATCCGCGAAGGCTCGCGCCTGCCGGCCCACGGCACGACGGTCGGGCGCGTCCTCCTCTCGCATCTGCCGCCGGAACGGCTTCGCGCGCTCTATGCCGGCGCGGAGCTCGCCGCCTACAGCGACAGGACGGCGACGAGCCTGGAGGCGCTGGAGCGGCAGCTGGCGGAGGACCGGGCGCGCGGCGTCGCCTGGTCCGTCTCCAACTATGAGCGCGGGCTCGGCTCCTGCGCGGCGCCGGTGCATGACCATCGCGGCCGCGTTGTCGCCGCGATCAACGTCACCGGCCCGGCCGAAGCCTTCGAGCCCGGCGCGCCCCGCGCCGAGGAGATCGAGGCGGCGGTGAAGGCGGGCGCGGAGGAGGCCTCCGCCGCGCTCGGCTGGCGAAGGGGCGCCTAGAGCCCGAGGCTCTTGTAGGCCGCGGCGACTCGGCCGATGGAGACGAGATAGGCCGCCGTCCTGAGGTCCGTCACCTCGGGCCGCGCCCGCCAGACCTCGGCGATGGACTGATATGCGCCGCGCATCGTGTCTTCGAGCCCGGAGCGGACCAGCGCCAGTTCGTCCGCCCCCTTCAGGAACTTCTCCGAGAAGGTCGTGGAGACGGTCTGGCCCGTCAGCCGCTCCAGCTCGTCGATCAGCATCCTGTGCCGCGATTCCTCCTGCCGCCGCTGCATCCGGCCGAAGCGGATATGGGAGAGGTTCTTGACCCATTCGAAATAGCTCACGGTCACGCCGCCGGCGTTCGCGTACATGTCCGGGATGATGACGCAGCCCTTCCGGCGCAGGATCTCGTCCGCCCCCGCCGTCACCGGCCCGTTCGCCGCCTCGATGATGAGCGGGGCCTGGATGCGCTCCGCATTCGTGAGGTTGATCGCCGCCTCGAAGGCCGCGGGAATGAGGATGTCGCACTCCTCCTCCAGAAGCCGCGCGCCCTCCGCGATGTATTTCGCGCCGGGAAAGCCGCGGACGCCGCCCTGCTCGATCATGTGCTGGCGCACCCGCTCCACCGGCAGGCCCGCCGGGTCGAATATCGCGCCGTCCCGCTCGATCACGCCGGTGATGCGGCAGCCGTCCTCTTCCTCCAGAAACTTGGCGGCGTGATAGCCGACATTGCCGAGGCCCTGGACGATGACGCGCTTGCCGTCGAGGCTCCCGGTCAGCCCGGCCTTCTTCATGTCCTCCGGGTGGCGGAAGAACTCCTGCAGCGCATATTGCACCCCGCGCCCCGTCGCCTCCACGCGCCCGGCGATGCCGTGGGCGGTGAGCGGCTTGCCGGTGACGCAGGCGCGGGCGTTGAGCTCCGACGTGTGCATCCGCGCGAACTGGTCGGCGATCCAGGCCATTTCGCGCTCGCCCGTCCCCATGTCCGGCGCCGGGACGTTCTGGCTCGGATGGATCAGGTCCCGCTTGATGAGCTCATAGGCGAAGCGGCGGGTGATGCGTTCGAGCTCGTCCTCCTCCCATTCCTTCGGGTCGATGCAGAGCCCGCCCTTGGAGCCGCCGAAGGGCGCCTCCACCAGCGCGCATTTGTACGTCATGAGGGCGGCGAGCGCCTCCACCTCGTCCTGGTTCACGCTCATGGCGTAGCGGATGCCGCCCTTCACCGGCTCCATGTGCTCGGAATGGACGGAGCGGTAGCCGGTGAAGGTGTGGATGCGCCCGCGCAGCTTCACGCCGAAGCGCACCGTATAGGTGGAGTTGCAGACGCGGATCTTCTCCTCCAGCCCCGGCGAAAGGTCCATCAGCGCCACCGCGCGGGTGAACATCATGTCGACGGACTGGCGGAAGGAGGGTTCGGAGGTGTGCTGGAGCATGGCGCTCTCCCCTGTGGCCGGCCGCGTGGGCTCGCGGCTCATCCCCCATAGAGCGCACAGGTGACCCGCGAATGAAAGGCCGGGGGGGCGCGAGGCCCGCCTTCCGCCGCGCGCGAGGCCCCCTCGCCCCGGTCGGCGGGGTTCAGAAGATGAAGTCGTCCTCCGCGAAGGCGTTGGCGTTCTGGTTCTCGAAGAGGATCGAACCGCGCCTGTAGGTCACGAGCACGTCGTCGCCCCGCTGCTCTATGGTCAGATCGTCGAAGCCGGGAACGCCGCGCCTGAACTCGACCTGATCGCGGCCCTGCTGGAAACGCAGGATCACGTCGTCGCCATCGCCCGGCTTGAAGCGGAAGAGGTCCGCCCCCGCGCCGCCGATCAGCGTGTCGGCGCCCTTGTTCCCCTCGATCGTGTCGGCGCCGCCGCCGCCGATGATCCGGTCCGCCCCGCCGCCGCCCTTCAGGAAGTCGCCGCCGCCGCCGCCCTTCAGCGTGTCCTCGCCGCCCTGGCCGAACATCCGGTCGGCCTGGCCGCCACCCTTCAGGCTGTCGTCGCCCCCGCCGCCGCGGAGCACGTCCTCCCCCTGCTGGCCGAGCAGCGTGTCGTCCCCGCCCCGGCCCCTCACCGTATCGTCCCCGGCCAGCGCCGCGATCCGGTCCGGCCCGCCGGTTCCCCTCAGGTTGTCGTCGCCCTGCGTCGGCCCGGCGGGCGGAGTGGCCGGGGGCGTCACAGGGGGCGTCACGGGCGGTTCGACCGGCGTGGCAGGCGGCGTGACGGGCGCAGCCGGAATCGCCGCCTCTACCGAGGCGAGGCTCCGCGCCCCGTCAGCGAAGAGGAAGGTTTCCACGGAGAGCGCCGTGGTCGCTTCCCCGGCGCGTGAGAGCGTGACGCCGCCAGGCGCGGCGGAGACGGAATAGGTGGAGAACGCGCCGGCGAAGACGGCCGTATCCGTCCCCGTCCCGCCTTCGAGCCGGTTGACGCCCGCCCCGCCCTCCAGCCTGTCGTTCCCCGCGCCGCCGATCAGCGTGTCGTCGCCCCCGAGGCCGAGAATGGTGTCGTCCCCGCCCAGCCCGTCAATTCGCTCATCGAGATCCGTGCCGAGAAGGTCGTCCGCCCCTTCGGTGATGGTCCGGGCGCCGAAGAGGATGATGGCCTGTTCCGGAGCGGCGCTATTTGCACGGGCCTGCACGATCAGGTCGTCGATCCCGTCTCCGTTCACGTCCCCCGCGCCGGAGACGCCGACGCCGAGGCGGGAGGCGGAACCGGAGACGCCGTCGATCCTGAAGCCCTCCGTCTCCGTCAGCGTGGCGAGGTCGAGCACGCCGGGGAAGCCGGCCTTCCGCCCGAAGACGACATAGGCGACGCCGTCCGTCTCCGAATTCACTGGCAGGGCGCCTAACAGAAGATCGTCCAGCCCATCGCCGTTCACGTCCCCCGCGATGGCGACGGCGTAGGCGAGTTGGTCGCCCGGGTTCTCGCCGTCGATCCGCATGGAGGTCACGCCGTCGAAACTGAGGTTGTCGACGCTGAAGCCGGCGCCCTGGAGGATCTCGACATCGTCTCTCGGATTGACGTAGTTCGAAATATAGCGGTCTGCGCCGCCGAAGAGGACTACAGCCGCGCCCTGCCGTATCGCGCCGCCGGCGCCGTCGCCCGTCGTCTCGCCCGACGCGCCAATGATCACGTCGTCGAACCCGTCCCCGTTTATGTCGCCGCCGCCGCCGACCGCGCCGCCGCCGCCGGCGATGGACGGGTCGCCAGTCTCAAACGAGTCGAAATTCAGAACTCTGAGCCCGCCAAAAACTCCGGACTCGGGCTGTTGCAGCGGAGCCGTCGCGGGCGCCCCGGCGCCAAGGTCCGCGCCGAAGACGATAAAGGCCGCGCCGCCTTCGAAGACGATGAGGCCTCCGTCTCCCGGCCCGCCGACGATGAAATCGTCGATCCCGTCGCCGTTGAAGTCCCCTGCGCCGGAAACGGCCGCCCCCGCCAGCAGGCCTCCGGCGAAACTGGTGAAGATCACGCCGTTCTCGCCGTCGAGATCTTCGGCGACCATCTCCGCGGCGAAGCCGGCGTCCTTCCGCCCGAAGAGGACGAAGGCGTGGCCCGAAATCACTCCAAAGTCCAAACCGGTGCGGAACTGGGGATCGCCGACCAGGATGTCGTCCACCCCGTCTCCGTTAAAGTCGCCGATGCCGGAGACTGCGGCGCCGAAGGCCGAGGCGGTGCGGCCGAGCAGGGTGAAGCCGTTCTGGCCGTCGAGGCTCGCGAGATCGAATGTCGCCCCGAAACCTTCCTTCTGTCCGAACACGACATGGGCGCGCCCTCTGTCCGCAAAGTCTCTCGCGCCGATCAGGAGATCGTCGATCCCGTCCCCGTTCACATCGCCCGCCGCCGCGACGGAGGTCCCGGAGCGCCCGTTCGGAGTGGCGGCGGTCAGCGTGAAGCCGTCGGTCCCGTCCAGCGCGTCGAGATCGACGGCGGCGCCGAACGCGTTGGCGCCGGTCTGGCCGAATATGACGTAGGAAACGCCCGGGCGCGCGCCCGCGGCTCCGAACGTGTTCGGCAGGCCGATGACGATATCGTCGATCCCGTCGCCGTTCAGATCTCCGGCGGAAGCCACGGTCAGCCCGCCCGAACCGTTGATCTCGCCGCCGGTCAGCCGGAAGCCGTTCGTCCCGTCGATGTCGGCGGCGTTGACGACCTTCATGGCGCGCTCCTTTCCCGCCGAAACCCGGGAGGAGCCGACGACCAACCTGACGCCACGTTAACCGATGCGGGCGCGCGCACGAAGTGTCGGAGCGCACGCCGGCCCCGCCTCGCCGGAGGACGGCGCCGCGCTGGCGTCACGATTCGCGTTCAGGATCGGCGCGGAAGCGCGGCGTTAACCTTCGAGGCGCAGAACGTCGCAGTCTGGGAGGATCGGAAGATGGCCATGATCGACGCTCCGAAACGGCTTTCGCACGGCTGGCCGGGGATGCTGCGCTTCGCGCCCTTCGGCGCGGCGGTGGCGCTGATGCCCCTCGGCGCGCTGGTGACGCTCATCGCGCCGATCACGGGCGTTATCCTCGCCCTTCTCGGCCTCGTCCTCACACTTGTCGGCCTCTACGACCTGAACCAGACGAAGCACGCCGTTTCGAAGAACTACCCGGTCTCCGCCCGGCTCCGTTATCTCCTCGAATTCTTCCGCCCCGAAATCCGGCAATACTTCATCGAGGACGACCGGGAGGAGACGCCTTTCAGCCGCGAGCAGCGCGCGCTCGTCTATCGCCGCGCCAAGGGGATCGAGGGGCTGCGCCCCTTCGGCACGATCTATGACGTGAACGCCATCGGCCACGAATGGATCAACCATTCCATGGCGCCGAGCCATATCGAGAGCGCGGATTTCCGCCACCGCGTCGGCGGGCCGGATTGCGCGAGGCCCTATGAAAGCTCGGTGCTGAACATCTCCGGCATGTCCTATGGCGCGCTTTCCCCCACCGCCATCGAGGCGCTGAACAAGGGCGCGAAGGAGGGCGGCTTCGCGCACACGACCGGGGAGGGCTCGATCTCCCGCTTCCACCGCATCCACGGGGGGGACCTGATCTGGCAGATCGGCAGCGGGTATTTCGGCTGCCGCGACAAGGCGGGCCGCTTCGACGAGGGGCGCTTTGCGGAGAATGCGGCCGGCGAGGCCGTGAAGATGATCGAGATCAAGCTGAGCCAGGGCGCGAAGCCCGGCCATGGCGGCATCCTCCTCGGCGCCAAGGTGACCGAGGCCATCGCGGAGGCGCGGGGCGTCGCGGTCGGGGAGGATTGCGTCAGCCCCTCGGCCCATTCCGCCTTCTCCACGCCGCTCGAGCTTTGCGCCTTCATCGCGCGGCTTCGGGAGCTTTCGGGCGGCAAGCCCACCGGGCTCAAGCTCTGCGTCGGCCATCCGTGGGAATGGTTCGCCCTCGCCAAGGCGATGAAGGAGAGCGGGATCACGCCCGATTTCATCACCATCGACGGCTCCGAAGGCGGCACCGGCGCCGCGCCCGCGGAATTCGCGGACCATCGCGGCGCGCCGCTGCGGGAGGGGTTGATGCTCGTCCACAACACCCTCGTCGGCCTCGGCCTGCGCGACCGCGTGCGCCTCATCGCCGCCGGCAAGCTCATCAGCGCCTTCGACATTTCCCGCGTCTTCGCGCTCGGGGCGGACGGGTGCAACATGGCCCGCGGCTTCATGTTCGCCATCGGCTGTATCCAGGCGCAGGCCTGCCATACCGGCCATTGCCCGACGGGCGTGACGACGCAGGACCCGGGCCGCTACCGCGCCCTCGTCGTGGCGGACAAGTGGAAGAGGGTCGCCAACTTCCACCGCAACACCATGATCGCGCTGAAGGAATCGATCGAGTCCTCCGGCCTCCGGCACCCTTCGGAACTGACGCCGCATCACCTGATGATCCGCGTCTCCAGCCGGGAGGTGCGCTCCGCCGCCAGCCAGTATCCCTGGGCGGAGCCGGGCGAACTCGAACGCGGCACGCCGAACCACCCCGCGTTCCGGAAATACTGGGCGGGGGCGCGGGCCGGGAGCTTCTCCCTCGCCGGCGGGACTGCGCCGGCCGACTTGCGCGAGGAACGCGGCGCCGCGTAAGAGGGCCCGGTCGAAACCGGAGCGCGCCATGGACATTTCCGAAGGCTTCGCCGGGCGGGAGGCGGAGATCGCCGCCCTCTTCGCCCGCACATTCGCCGCCTCCGAAGGCGAGGCGGAAGGCGACCTGATCGGCGGCCTCGTGCGGGATATGATGGCGGGGACGCCGGAGGAAGACATCCGTGTCTTCACCGCGGCGGAGCGCGGCGCCCTCCTCGGCGCCGTCGTCTTCACCCGCATCGTCTGGTCGGAGGATGCGCGGGCGGCGTTCATCCTCTCCCCCGCCGCCGTCGCGCCGGAGCGGCAGGGCGAGGGAATCGGGCAGGCGCTGATCCGCTTCGCGCTCGACGCCCTGCGCGAGGCGGGCGTGGAGGCCGCCCTCACCTATGGCGACCCGAATTATTACGGGAAGGTCGGCTTCGCGCCGGTCTCGAAGGCCGTCGCCCCCGCGCCGCAGCCGTTGAGCCAGCCGGAGGGATGGCTCGCGCTGTCGCTTGCGGGCGAGGCGCTCACGCCGCTCCGGGGCGCTTCGCGCTGCGTCCCCGCACTGATGCGGCCGGAATTCTGGTAGGCGCTCAGCCCGCCAGCCGCATCAGATACCGCCCGTATTCCGTCTTGGTCAGCGGCGCGGCGAGCGCCTTCAGCTCGTCGGCGTCGATCCAGCCGGCCTCGAAGGCGATCTCTTCGGGGCAGCCGATCTTCTGGCCTTGCCGCTTCTCGATGGTGCGGACGAACTCGCCCGCCTCGATCAGGCTGTCATGCGTCCCCGTATCGAGCCAGGCGAAGCCGCGGCCCATCCGCTCGACCGAGAGCGCGCCCTCGGCGAGGTAGGTGTCGAGCACGGAGACGATCTCCAGCTCCCCGCGCGCGGAGGGCTTCACGCCCCGCGCCCGCGCAGGGGCCTCCGCATCGAGGAAATAGAGCCCGGTCACGGCGTAGGAGGAGCGGGGCTGTTCCGGCTTCTCGACGATGGAGACGGCCCGCCCCTCCCGGTCGAACTCGACGACGCCATAGCGCTCCGGGTCCGCCACGCGGTAGCCGAAGACGGAGCCGCCCTTCGCCTTCGCCCCGGCGCGGGCGAGGAGGTCCTGCATCCCGGCGCCGTAGAAGATGTTGTCCCCCAGAACCATCACCGAGGGCGCCCCGGCGAGGAAGTCCTCCGCGAGGAGATAGGCCTGCGCCAGCCCGTCCGGGCTCGGCTGCACGATGTATTCGAAGCGGAGGCCCCATTTCGCACCGTCTCCGAGGAGGCGGGAGAATTGCGCCTGGTCCTGCGGCGTCGTGATGATCGCGATTTCCCGCACGCCGGCGAGCATCAGCACCGAGAGCGGGTAGTAGATCATCGGCTTGTCATAGACCGGCAGGAGCTGCTTGGAGACGGAGAGCGTCAGCGGATGGAGCCGCGTGCCCGAGCCCCCGGCGAGGATGATGCCCTTGCGTGTCATGCCTTCAGCTCCTTCACGACATCGGCGAGCCCGGCCCGCCAGTCCGGCGCCTGCACGCCGAAGGTTGCTTCGATCTTCCCGCAATCGAGGCGGGAATTGAGCGGGCGGCGCGCCGGCGTCGGCCAGTCCGCCGTCGCGATGGGCGCGACGGAGACGGAAAGCCCCGCCTCCGCGAAGATCGCCTCCGCGAAGCCGCGCCAGCTCACCGCGGGGGCGCCCGCGAAATGATAGACGCCCGAGGCGCCCCGCCCCGCCGCCAGGGCGGCGGCGACGGCGAGGCAGGCGTCGGCGATGGCGGCGGCGGGGGTCGGCCCGCCGACCTGATCGTCCACCACCTTCAGCGCGCCGCGCTCGGGGCCGACGCGGAGCATCGTCTTCACGAAGTTCTTGCCGTGGGCGGAGAAGACCCAGGAGGTGCGGAGGATCGCATGGGAGCCGCCCGCAGCGGCCACCGCCCGCTCCCCTTCGAGCTTGGTGCGGCCATAGGCGGAGAGCGGCGCGACCGGCTCGTCCTCCCGCCGCGGGGCCTCGCCCGCGCCGTCGAAGACGTAATCGGTGGAGATGTGGACGAAGGGCAGCCCGCGCGCCGCCGCGGCCCGCGCCATCGCGCCGGGCGCCTCTGCGTTGACGCGGCGCGCGGCGTCCTCGGCGCTCTCCGCCCCGTCCACATCCGTCCAGGCGGCGGCGTTCAGCACGGCGTCAACCTCCGCCGCCTCCATCGCGCGGGCGCAGGCTTCCGGGTCCGCGAGGTCCGCAAGGCCGCGCCCGAGCGCGACGATCTCGTGCGCCCCGGCCCGGCGCAGGATCTCCCGCGCCACCTGCCCCGTCTCTCCGAACATCAGGATCTTCACGCGCCGAGCCCCCGGCGCTTCGCCGCCTCGCCCCGCTCCTGCAGCGGGCGCCACCAGGCCTCGTTGGCGAGATACCAGTCCACCGTCCGCGCCAGCCCCTCCTCCAGCGTCACGGTCGGCGCCCAGCCGAGCTCCCGCCCGATCTTCGCGGCGTCGATGGCGTAGCGGAAATCGTGGCCCGGCCGGTCCGCCACGAAGGCGATCAGCCGGTCATGCGGCGCGCCTGCGGGGCGCCGCTCGTCCAGCAGGCGGCAGAGCGCGCGCACGATGTCGATGTTCCGCGCCTCCGCGTTGCCGCCGATATTGTAGGTCTCCCCCGGCGCGCCCTTCTCGACGACGAGGAGCAGCGCTTCGGCGTGATCCTCGACGAAGAGCCAGTCCCTCACGTTCTCGCCCTTGCCGTAGACGGGCAGCGGTTTGCCCGCGAGGGCGTTGAGGATGATCAGCGGGATCAGCTTTTCCGGGAAGTGATAGGGCCCGTAATTGTTCGAGCAGTTGGTGACGAGAACGGGGAGCCCGTATGTCTCCCCCCAGGCGCGCGCCAGATGGTCCGACCCGGCCTTGGAGGCGGAATAGGGCGAGTTGGGGTCGTAGGGCGTCTCCTCCGTGAACTTCCCCTCCGGCCCGAGCGCGCCGAAGACCTCGTCGGTGGAGATGTGATGGAAGCGGAAGGCGGCCTTCGCCGCGCCTTCGAGGCGGGACCAGTGGGCCCGCGCCGCCTCCAGCAGGGTGAAGGTGCCGACGAGATTGGTCCGGATGAAATCCCCCGGCCCGTCGATGGACCGGTCCACATGGCTCTCCGCCGCGAGGTGCATCACAGCGTCCGGCCGGTGCGCGGCGAAGATGCGGTCCATCTCCGCCCGGTCGCAGATATCCGCCTTCTCGAAGGAATAGGCCGGATTCGCCTCCGCCCCCGGCAGGTTGGCGGGGTTTGCCGCGTAGGTCAGCTTGTCGACATTCACCACCTCGTGCCCGCGTTCGAGCGCGAGGCGGACGACGGCGGAGCCGATGAAGCCGCAGCCTCCGGTGACGAGGAGCTTCATGGCGCGGCCCCGAACGGGTTCTTCCAGCTCTTCAGGAAGGGCGCGTTCATGTCCTTCTCCGAAAGCACCATGTTCTCGTGCGCCACCGTCCAGTCGATCGCGAGGTCCGGATCGTCGAAGCGGACGGAGCCGTCGGCTTCCCGGTTGTAGGGCGCGTCGACCTTGTAGAGCACCTCGGTGTTCGGCTCGAGCGTCAGGAAGCCGTGGAGGAAGCCCTTCGGCACCAGCAACTGCTCCCCGATGCAGGAGGTCAGCTCCACCGCCAC
This sequence comes from Pikeienuella sp., assembly GCF_046290545.1. Taxonomy (NCBI): domain Bacteria; kingdom Pseudomonadati; phylum Pseudomonadota; class Alphaproteobacteria; order Rhodobacterales; family Paracoccaceae; genus Pikeienuella; species Pikeienuella sp. The sequence continues at coordinate 117,163 of NZ_JBKAGV010000018.1, forward strand.
CCATTTCCCGTAGGTCGCGGAGCCGGGCCGCACGTCCACCGCCACGTCGAGGACGCGCCCGCGCGCGACGCGCACGAGCTTCGTCTGCGCGTAGGGCGGCGCCTGATAGTGCAGGCCGCGGAGCGTGAAGGCGGGAACCGAGAGCGAGTGATTGTCCTGGATGAAGGCGAAATCGAGCCCGACCGCCGCCATCGCCCCGGCGTTCCATGTCTCCGAGAACCAGCCCCGCGCATCGCCGAAGCGGCGCGGGGTGATGAGCTTGACGTCCGGTATGCTCGTCTCGTCCACCTGCATGTCAGCCCTCCTGCACGACGGGGTTGCGGCAGACGCCGATCCCCTCGATCTCGCATTCGATCACGTCGCCCGGCTTCATGTAGACGGGCGGGGTGCGCGCGTTGCCGACGCCGGGGGGCGTGCCGGTGGCGATGAGGTCCCCGGGCTCCAGCGTCGCGAATTCGGACATGAGGGAGACGATCTCGTCCACCTTCCACATCATGTCCGCCGTCGTCCCGTCCTGCATCGTCGCGCCGTTGAGGCGGCTGCCGATCTTCAGCGCGCCGGCGAGGCCGAGCTCCCCCGCATCGGTCACGACGGGGCCGACGGCGCCCGTCCGGTCGAAATTCTTGCCCGGCGTCCACTGGTGGGAGCGCTTCTGGTAATCCCTCAGCGTCCCGTCGTTAAAGATCGTGTAGCCGAAGATGTGGTCGAGCGCCTTTTCCCGCGCGATCCCGCGCCCGCGCTCGCCGATGACGATCATCAGCTCGGCCTCGTAGTCGAACCGCTCCGAGACGTGGGGCCGCACCAGCGGCGCGCCGGCCGGGGCGAGCGAGGTGGAGATGCGGACGAAGATCGCCGGATGGGTCGGCATGTCGTAGCCGCCCTCCTTCACATGGTCGACATAGTTGTGCCCGAGGCAGAGCACCTTGCCCGGCCGCGCCACCGGCATCTCCGGCGTCAGCGAGGCGAGGGGGACGCGCGGCGCCCCCGCCATCAGCGCCGCCGCGCGCCGCGCCGCCTCGAGCCGGCCGAGGGCGATGGGCCCCGTCATGTCCGCCCCGAAGGCCGGGTCGAGCGCGGTGAGATTCGCCGCCTCCGCGCCCGAAACGCCCCAGACGGCGCCGCCGCTGACCAGATATTTCATGAAGCTCCCTCTCTCGCCGGCGCGAGGAATAAAGCGTTACGTCCTTTCGTTCCAGTGAAGAGACGCACGTTGAATCCGCCCGGTTTCGGGCGTAATCGCAGCGAAACCATGGAGCCGCGCATGTTCTCCACTCTCCGCCCTTCCGCGCCCGACCCGATCTTCGCTCTTGCCGCCGCCTATCGCGACGATGCGCGCGCGACGAAGCTCGATCTCGGCGTCGGGGTCTATCGCGACGCTGCGGGGGGAACGCCGATTCCCCGCGCGGTGAAGCGGGCCGAGGCGCAGTTGCTGGCGGGCCAGGAAACCAAGAGCTATCTCGGCTTTCTCGGCGATATCGGCTTCACCGCCGCGATGGCCGATCTCGTCCTCGGCGGGGCGGCGCCCGCCTCGCGCATCGCCGCGATCCAGACGCCGGGCGGCGGCGGCGCGCTCTGGATTCTCCTCGCGCTCGCGAAGAAGGCCGCGCCGGACGCGACCGTCTGGCTCTCCACGCCCACCTGGCCGAACCACGGCGCCATCGCCGAATTCGCCGGGCTGAAGACGCGCGCCTATCGCTATTTCGACCCCGAGACGCGGGACGTGAACGCCGCCGCGATGCGCGACGATCTGAAGGAAGCCGGGCCGGGCGACATCGTCCTCCTCCACGGCTGCTGCCACAACCCCACGGGCGCGAACCTGACGATGGAGGACTGGGCGGCGCTGACCGAGATGGCGCTGGCGCAGGGCTTCACGCCCATGGTGGACATCGCCTATCAGGGCTTCGGGGACGGACTGGCGGAGGACGCCGCGGGGCTCCGCCACATGGCCGCGCGCGTGCCGGAGATGCTCGTCGCCGCCTCCTGCTCGAAGAATTTCGCGCTCTACCGGGACAGGACGGGCGCCGCCTTCGCCCTCTGCGCGAGCGAGGGGGAGGCTGCGGCGGCGCGGGCGAACCTGATGACGCTGATGCGCGTCTCGATCTCGATGCCGCCGGACCACGGGGCGGCGACCGTCCGCATGATCCTGACCGACCCTCTGCTCCGCGCGGAGTGGGAGGCGGAGCTGGGCGATATGAGGGGCCGCATGCTCGCGCTCCGCGCCGCGCTGGCCGAGGCGCTGCGGGCGCGCACGAACTCCCCCCGGTTCGACTTCATCGCCCGCCACCGCGGCATGTTCAGTCTCCTCGGCGCGACGCCCGAACAGGTCGCGCGCCTGCGGGAGGAGCACGGGATCTACATCATCGGGGACAGCCGGATGAACGTCGCCGGGCTGAAGGAGGACCGGATCGGGGAAGTGGCCGACGCCTTCGCCGCAGTGGGCATGTAAGGGCGCTCAGCGCGCCTCGCGGTATTCGATCACGGCGAGCCGCGCGGGCGTGATCTGGTCCTTCCGGCATTCGCGTGAGCCGCCGATCAGCCTTCCGTTCGCCTCGAAGGAGACGATGCAGCCGTTGCCGTAGCGCGCCTGGAGCGAGCCGTCCCGCGCCTCCGTCACGTTGGGCCTCTGGCCAGGAAAGGCGATGCCGCCATTGTCGTCGTCGTCGCGGTCGAAGCCGTTGTCCCGGCGATAGGTCGCCGCCGCCTCGTCCGCGCGGCGGAACTGGCCGGGATTGCAGGGGCCGTTGTCCCGGTCGCGCCGTCCGTCCTCGTCATAGGCGATGAGGCAGCCGTTTGCGAAGGAGACTTCCACGGCGCCCCGCCGCCCGATCCCGGCGACGCGCGGGGCGGAGCCATCCTCCCGCCGCGCTTCGAGATAGGGGCCGACCTCGCGCTCCGCGGTCGCGACCTGCCGCGCGGAGCAGGCGCGGTCCGTCGCGCCCCTTGCGCCCCTCGCATCGAAACGGACGGTGCAGCCGTTCCGGAAAGTCGCGAGCGCGCCCGCCTGTCTGACATCGCGGAACTCCGGCGCGCCGCCGCTGTCCGAGCCGCCTTGATCCACGCGCGCGCCGATCGCGTCGTCCGCCCGGCGAAGCTGATTCGCGTTGCACGAGCGGTCGGCGCCCCGGCGCCGGCCGTCCGCCGTGTAGCGGACAGCGCAGCCGTTGCGGAACACTACCTCAATCCCGGAGGAGGAGCGGAAGATCGAGGGCGCCGGCTGCGCCGAGGAAGGTTCGGGCGTCAGCGCCGCGAGGAGCGCGGCGGCGAGAAAAGCCGGGATGCGGATCATGGTGGGTCTCCTCCGAGGATCGCGGTCTCTACGCGGCTGCGACGCGCTTCCGTCTCGCCCGCGACGATATACCCATCCGCGGGCCGTCGCCTCATGGTCTAGGCGCCGCCCGTCGGCGGCGATAGCGTGCCCCCAAACCAAAAGGGGAGCGCCATGACCGATACGCCCGTAACCGTCGCCTTCGACGGCGACCTCGCCCTCGTGACCGTGGACAATCCGCCCGTCAATGCGCTTCGGCAGGCCGTGCGCGTCGGGCTCGTGAACGCGGTGAAGGCGGTTGAGGAATCGCCGGCGAAGGCGGCCGTTCTGCTCTGCGCCGGGCGGACCTTCATCGCCGGGGCCGATATCCGCGAATTCGACATGGGTCCACTCCTCCCGCACCTGACGGACGTGGTGGGGACGATCGAGATGTGCTCGAAACCCTGGATCGCGGCGATCCACGGCACGGCGCTCGGCGGCGGGCTCGAGGTCGCGCTCGGCTGCCATTACCGCGTCGCCTCCCCCTCCGCGAAGATGGGGCTGCCGGAAGTGCATCTCGGCATCCTGCCGGGCGCGGGCGGCACGCAGCGCCTGCCCCGGATCGTCGGCGCGGAAGCGGCGGTGGAGATGATCACCACCGGCGCCCCCGTCTCCGCCGCCAAGGCGAAGGCGATGGGCCTCCTCGCGGCGGTCGTCGAGGGCGACCTGACCGAGGGCGCGAAGGCTTTCGCCCGCAGCGTGATGGACGCGCCCCCGCCGCGGATCGACCGCGCGCCCGCCCGCCCCGCGCCGACCGAAGCCGAATGGGGCGCGATGCGGAAGGCGGTGGAGAAGGCCGCGAAGGGCCAGATGTCCCCGGTCGGCTGTTTCGACGCGATCCGCGAGGCCTTCCGCCTCGACCTCGACAAGGGGCTGGAGGCGGAGCGCGCGGGCTTCATGATCCTGAAGAATTCCGACCAGTCGAAGGCGCTCCGCCACGCCTTTTTCGCGGAGCGCGCGGTCGCGAAGCCGAAGGCCATCGAGGGCGCGAGCCCGCGCGCCATCGCCCGCGTCGCCGTGGTCGGCGGCGGGCTGATGGGCTCCGGCATCGCCACCTCGCTCCTCCAGGCGGGGATTCCCGTCACCATGATCGAGACGAGCGATGAAGCCGCCGCCGCCGGCGTCGGCCGCGTCGAGGCCAACCTCGCCTCCGCCGTGAAGCGCGGCATCATCGGGGAGGAGGCGAAGGCGAAGCTGATGGGGATGCTGACCCCGGCCTCCGACTATTCCGCCGCCGCCGGCGCCGACCTCGCCATCGAGGCGGTGTTCGAGGAGATGGAGGTGAAGCAGAAGGTCTTCGCCGCGCTCGACGCGGCGATGGGGGTGGAGGCGATCCTCGCCACCAACACCTCCTACCTGAACCCGGACGAGATCGCGAAGGGCCTCCGCAACCCCGCCCGCGTGATCGGGCTCCATTTCTTCTCCCCCGCCCACGTGATGAAGCTGGTGGAGATCGTTCAGGCGAAGGAAACCTCGGCCGAGGTGCTGGCGACCGGTTTCGATCTCGCGAAGAAGATGCGGAAGGTCGGCGTCCTCTCCGGCGTCTGCGACGGGTTCATCGGCAACCGGATGCTCTCCGCCTATCGCCGCGTCTGCGACTACATGATGGAGGACATGCGGGCGATCGAACCCATCGACGCCGCCATGCGCGCCTTCGGCCTTCCCATGGGCCCGTTCCAGCTCATGGACCTCGCCGGGCTCCAGATCGGCTGGGCGACTCGGAAGCGCCTCGCGCCGACGCGGGACCCGAAGGTGCGTTACGTGACGGTCGCGGATGCGATCTGCGAGGCGGGGCGGTTCGGGCAGAAGACGGGCGCAGGCTGGTATCGCTACGAGGACGGGCGCACGCCGATCTCCGACCCCTGGGTGCTCGACGTCATCGGGAAGGCGGCGGAGGCTGCGGGCCGCGAGAAGCGGAGCTTCACGGCGGACGAGATCCAGCGCCGGGCCATGGCCGCGATGATCAACGAGGGCGCAAAGATCCTCGACGAGGGGATCGCAGCCCGCCCGCTCGACATCGATATGGTGAAGCTCTTCGGCTACGGCTTCCCGCGCTGGCGGGGCGGGCCGATGATGCATGCCGATCTCGTCGGCTGCGATCAGGTGCTGGCCGACATGGAGGCCGTGGCGGCGGACGATCCGGGCTCCTGGGTCGTCTCCCCGCTCCTCCGCAAGGTTGCGAAGAATGGCGGCTTTGGCAAGCTGAACGGGTGAGGAACGGCGCATGACCATCGCCTTCGTGCACGGCGTCCCCGAAACCGCCGACATCTGGGCCGCGCTGCGGGCGGAGATGGGGGAGGAGACGGTCACGCTCTCCAAGCCCGGCTTTGGCGCGCCGCTGCCCGCAGGTTTCAACTGCATGGCGGACGGTTATCTCGACTGGCTGATCGGGGAGGTTTCCGCCCTTCCCGGCCCGGTGGACCTCATCGGCCATGACTGGGGCGGCATCCATGTCGTCCGCCTCGTCATGGCCCGGCCGGACCTTGTCCGCTCATGGGTCAGCGACGTCGTCGGCGTCTTCGATCCGTCCTATCGCTGGCATGACCTCGCGCAGGCCTGGCAGACGCCGAACGCCGGGGAGCAGGCGGTCGCGATGATGGCCGCCGCGCCGGCGGAAATGAAGGCGGCGCAGCTCGCCGCCGCGCACATGCCGGCGGACGTAGCCGCGAAGGTCGCCGCGGCGATGAACGCGGAGATGGGCCGCGCGATCCTCCCCCTCTACCGCTCCGCGACGCAGCCCTTCCTCGCGAGGATCGGCGAGCGGGCGGAGGCGGCGGCGGCGCGGCCCGGCCTCGCCATCGTCGCGACGGAGGACGCCTATACCGGCGGCGCCGAGCCGGCCCTGCGGATGGCGGAGCGGATGGGGGCCGAAGTCGCCGTGCTCGAAGGCGAGAGCCATTGGTGGATGGCCAACCAGCCCCGACGAGGGGCGGAGATCATCCGTTCGTTTCTCCAAACGCTGGGCTGATCTCAACGCGCCCGGCCGAAAATGAATTGAGCATCAAAAACTTGTGACCCACGTCGATTTGCAGGAACAACGACCGCGATATCCGGAGCCTCTTTCCGAAGACGAGACACCCTGAATCGCGGCCTGCACGCCCGATCAATGGACTCATCGGGTTTCGACCCTTCCCCAGGATCCGGGGCGTTCGCGGAGACAAGGTCGAAACCGAAGCCTCGACATGCGCCGCCCGGTCGCCGCCGGGGGAGGGCCCGCTGGACTGGCGTCGCCGCCCCGGATAAACCGCCGGGATGGCGGAGAGCGCGGAGGAACGGGCGGAGCGGCTGGCGGCGGCCTTGCGCCGCAACCTGCGGCTCCGCAAGCGGCAGGCGAAGGCGCGCGACGATCTTTCGGGGCTCGACCCGAACCGCACGGACACGCCGCTCAATCGCCATGATGAGGCGGAACAACAGCGCCGGGGGCGAACCGGCGGAGAGGGCTGAGGCATGGACCGGATCATCGTAAGGGGCGGCGCGCCGCTTTCGGGGCGCATCGCCATCGGCGGGGCGAAGAACGCCTGCCTCGCGCTGATGCCCGCCGCGCTCCTGACGGAGGAGCCGCTGACGCTGACGAACGCGCCGCGGCTCGCGGACATCCGCACGATGACGGAGCTTCTCGCCTCGCTCGGCGTCGAGGTGGCGGCGCTCCAGGGCGGGCGGGTGCTGGCGTTGGCCGCGCACGGGCTGTCCTCCCATCTCGCGCATTACGACATTGTGCGGAAGATGCGCGCCTCGATCCTCGTGCTCGGGCCGCTGCTGGCGCGGGAGGGGCGGGCCGTCGTCTCCCTCCCCGGCGGCTGCGCCATCGGCGCGCGGCCCGTCGACCTGCACCTCAAGGGGCTGGAGGCGATGGGGGCGGTGATGGACCTCCGCGAAGGCTATGTGCATGCGGAGGCGCCCGGCGGGCTCCGCGGGGCGCGGGTCGCGTTTCCCTTCGTCTCGGTCGGCGCGACGGAGAACATCCTCATGGCCGCGACCCTCGCGAAGGGGACGACGGTGCTGGAGAACGCGGCGAAGGAGCCCGAGATCGTCGATCTCGCCCGCTGCCTCCGGGCGATGGGCGCGCATATCGAGGGCGAGGGGACGGGAACGATCACGGTCGAGGGTGTGGACCGGCTCGGCGGCGCCACCCATCGCGTCGCGCCGGACCGGATCGAGCTCGGCACCTACATGATCGCCCCGGCCATCGCCGGCGGCGAGGTGCTGCTGGAAGGCGGGCGGCGCGACCTCGTCGCCGCCTTCGCGGAGCGGCTGGAGGCGGCGGACGTGGAGGTGAGCGAGGAGCCGGAGGGGCTGCGCGTGCGCCGGAAGAACGGGGTCATCCGGCCCGTGGACATATCGACCGCCCCCTTCCCCGGCTTCCCGACCGACCTTCAGGCCCAGATGATGACCCTCCTGACGCTGGCTGACGGAAAGAGCCGGATCGAGGAGACGATCTTCGAGAACCGCTTCATGCATGTCCCCGAACTCGCCCGCATGGGCGCGCGGATCGAGGTGGAGGGCGGCGTCGCGACCGTCAGCGGCGTTTCCGCGCTCAAGGGCGCGCCGGTCATGGCCTCCGACCTCCGCGCCTCCGCTTCGCTGGTCCTGGCCGGGCTTGCGGCGGAGGGGGAAACCGTGGTCTCTCGCGTCTACCATCTCGACCGCGGCTATGAGCGGGTGGAGGAAAAGCTCTCCGCCTGCGGCGCGCGGATCGAGCGGATCGGCGGGTAGGCGTGGTGCAGGACGCGACATTCGAGGACGGGAAGGGCGAGGGGCCGCTCCGCCTCCGCGCCGAAAGCGCGGACGACCTCGCCGTGCTCTCCGCCCTCGTGCAGGATGCGGTCGGCAAGGTCGCGAACGTCCAGTATGCGCCGCGCCGCCGCCGCTTCTCCCTCCTCCTCTACCGCTTTCGCTGGGAGGACGAGGCGCGCGCGAAGCGGGAGCGGCGCCCGTTCGAGCGCGTCGCCGCCGCGCTGACGGTGGACGACGTGCTCCGCGTCCGCGCCGCCGGGCTCGACCCGCGGGAGAAGGAGGCGGTGTTCAACCTTCTCGGCCTCACCTTCGAGCCGGGGGAGGACGGCGCGGGCCGGCTCGTCCTCGCCTGTTCCGGCGGCGTCACGCTTTCGCTCGATGTGGAATGCCTCTCCGTTGGCCTCGTCGATCTCACGCGGCCCTGGGCGGCGGGCGGGCAGCCGCAGCATTTCTGAGCGTTGAAGAGAGCGTTGAACCGGGCCCCCGCGCGGCCTAAAGGGCGGGCGACAGAAGGGAAGACAGCCGCCATGCCGCTCCGCCTTGACGCCTCCGCCCCGGATTTCGAAGCCCGCTTCGCCGCCTTCCTCGACGCGAAACGCGAGGCCGAGACGGATGTCGACGAGGCGGCGGCGGCGATCATCGCCGAGGTCCGCGCCCACGGCATCGGGGCGGTGCTGGCGCTGACCGCCCGGTTCGACGGCTTCGCGCCGGATGCGGAGAGCCTCCGCGTGACGGAGGCGGAGATCGACGAGGCCTGCGCCGCCGTCCCCGCCCCGCAGCGGGAGGCGCTGGAGCGCGCCGCCGCGCGCATCCGCGCCTATCACGAGCGGCAGCTCCCCGCCGCCGAAAGCTGGACGGACGGCGCCGGCGCGACGCTCGGCTGGCGCTGGACTGCGGTGGAGAGCGCCGGTCTCTACGTGCCGGGCGGGCTCGCCTCCTATCCCTCCTCCGTGCTGATGAACGCCATCCCCGCCCGCGTCGCCGGGGTGGAGCGGCTCGTCATCGCGGCGCCGACGCCGGGCGGGCGGGCGAACCCTCTTGTCCTCCTCGCCGCGCGGCTTTCGGGGGTGACGGAGATCTGGCGCATGGGCGGGGCGCAGGCGGTGGCCGCGCTCGCTTATGGCGCCGGGCCGATCCGGCCGGTGGACAAGATCACCGGCCCCGGCAACGCCTATGTGGCGGCGGCGAAGCGGCGCGTCTTCGGCAAGGTCGGGATCGACATGATCGCCGGCCCCTCCGAGGTGCTGATCATCGCGGACCGGGACAACGAGCCGGACTGGGTGGCGCTCGACCTGCTCGCCCAGGCCGAGCATGACGAAAGCGCGCAGTCGATCCTCATCACCGACGACGCGGCCTTCGCCGACGCCGTCTCCGCCGCGGTGGAGGCGCGGCTCGAAACGCTCGCCCGCCGGGCCATCGCCGGGGCGAGCTGGCGCGACCACGGGGCGATCATCCTCGTCCCCTCGCTCGACGCCGCGCCGGCGCTGGCGGACCGGATCGCCGCCGAGCATCTCGAGATCATGACGGCGGAGCCGGAGGCGCTGGCCGCGCGCATCCGGCACGCGGGGGCGATCTTCCTCGGCGCGCATACGCCGGAGGCGATCGGGGATTATGTCGGCGGGCCGAACCATGTGCTGCCGACGGCGCGCTCCGCACGCTTCTCCTCCGGCCTCTCCGTGCTCGACTTCATGAAGCGCACGACGCTCCAGCGCCTCTCCCCCGGCGCGCTCGCCGCGATCGGGCCGGACGCCGCGGTTCTGGCGGAGGCGGAGGGACTGGAGGCGCACGGGCTTTCCGTCCTCGCGCGGCTGGCCTTGCTCAACGAAGGGGGGAGACATGGCTGAGGCGAACCGAATCCTCTCCATCGAGCTGGACGATTCCGGCCTTCCCGCCCCCACCGCGGAGGTGGAGCAGGAGCGGAAGGTCGCGATCTTCGACCTGCTGGAGGAGAACGAATTCATCCTTCCCGGCCGCGGCGACGGGCCCTGGCGGCTCTTTCTTTCCGTGCAGGACCGCCGGCTCGTCTTCGACGTGCGGACGGAGGCGGGGGAGCCGGCGGCGGCGTTCCACCTCTCGCTCTCCCCGTTCCGGCAGATCATCCGGGACTATTTCCAGATCTGCGAGAGTTATTACGACGCGGTGAAGCGCCTGCCGCCCTCGCAGATCGAGGCGATCGACATGGGCCGCCGCGGCATCCACAACGAGGGCGCGCGGGTTCTGAAGGAGCGGCTCGAAGGCAAGGTGGAGACGGACGACAAGACCGCGAGGCGGCTCTTCACGCTCGTCTGCGTCCTGCATTTCCGGGGGTGAGGCGATGGCCGGCCTCCCCGGCGCGATCCTCTTCTGCTGCGACCACAACGCCGTCCGCTCGCCGATGGCGGAGGGGCTGGCCAAGCGGCATCTCGGCTCGGCGGCCTATATCCAGTCCGCCGGGGTGAAGGGGGAGATGGAGATCGACGGCTTCGCGGTGGAGGTCTGCCGGGAGATCGGCGTGGACCTCTCCCGCCACCGGGTGAAGAGCTTCGACGATTTCGAGGATTGGGGCGAGGATATCGAGAGCTACGACCTCATCGTCGCCCTTTCCCCCGCCGCGCAGCGGCGCGCGCAGGAATATACCCGCCACCACGCCATCGAGGTCGAATACTGGCCGACTCTGGACCCGACCGGCCTCGCCGAAGGTCGCGAGGCGAAGCTCGCCGCCTATCGCCAGACGCGGGACCAGCTGGCGAAGCGGATTCAGGAGCGGTTCCCGCGCTGAAGCGTCTTCGGGGCGGCGGAATCCGGGGGATAACCATGGTTATCGGGCTCGGGGCGTTGAATTTCAAAGAAAAAAGTCGTGATCGGATTGTTTCAGGGGGTTTCGGGGGGTCTTGCGGGCGGGCGGCGGAACTCCCTCGCCCCGCCTCCGCGGGGGGCGCCTCCTGTGCGGCGGAACGGGGCTGCGGGCGATATATATGATTTTTCATGGAATGGAGCGGGCGCTTCGTTCTTCGGGGCCCCGGATCAAGTCCGGGGCCGGGTGAGAGGCGCGGGGGGCTTCAAGAGGCGCGAGGCCCCGGCCTTGAGCCGGGGCCCCGAGGGGGTGGGCGCTTCGTTCGTCGGCCCGGAGGTCCGGGCGGGGAGAGGGCGGGGATGCAAGGGATGCGCGGCCCCGGCCTGAGCCGGGGGCCCATGGGTTGGGTGCGTACTCATCGGGGCCCGGGGTCCGGGCCGGGGAGAGCGGCGGGGAGGGGCCGGGGGGAGGGGCGGGGGTGGCCGCGAACCGGGGCGATCGCCGGTGGTGAGGCGCCGTGCGGTCTGGACAAATCGGCCCCGCCGCGCGACAGGAGCGCGCCGGAAAGAGCAAGCAAGGGAGAGACGGACATGGCTGAGACCATTGCGGCGCTGATCGCCGGACATGACGACGCGGCGCCGGCCCTCGGCGCGCCCGGGCGGCCCTGGCTCACCTATGGCGGGCTGCGCGCGCTTTCGGGCGAGGTCGCGGCGCGGCTCCATGCGGCGGGGATCGGGCGGGGCGACCGGGTCGCCATCGTGCTGCCGAACGGGCCGGAAATGGCGGCGGCCTTCGTCACGGTCGCGCAGGCGGCGGTGACGGCGCCGCTCAACCCGGCCTACCGGCAGGAGGAATATTCCTTCTATCTCGAAGACCTGAAGGCGAAGGCGCTGATCGTGGCCGAGGGCTATGACGGCCCGGCGCTGGCTGCGGCGCGGCCCTTCGGTCTGAAGATCCTCCGCCTCGGCTTCGACGAGGCTTCGCCCGCCGGGACCTTCACGCTCAGCGCCGAGGGCGCGGGCGGCGCGCCTTCCGACGCCTCCCCGGCGCGGGCCGACGATGTGGCGCTCATCCTCCACACCTCGGGCACGACATCCCGCCCGAAGATCGTGCCGCTCCTCCAGTCCAACGTCGCCGCCTCCGCCGGGAACATCCGCGAATCGCTCGTGCTTACGGCGGCGGACCGGTGCCTCAACGTGATGCCGCTCTTCCACATTCACGGCCTCATCGCCGCGATCTCCGCCTCGCTTTCCGCCGGCGGCTCGATCTGGTGCGCGCCGGGCTTCGACGCGCTGCGCTTCTTCGGCTGGATGGGGGAGGCGGAGCCGACCTGGTTCACCGCCGTGCCGACCATGCACCAGGCCCTCCTCGCCCGCGCGGAGCGGAACAGGGACGTCATCGCGGCGGCGAAGCTGCGCTTCCTCCGCTCCTCCTCCGCCTCGCTCCCGGCCCCTGTCATGCGCGCGCTCGAAGCCGCCTTCGGCGCGCCGGTGATCGAGGGCTACGGGATGACGGAGGCCACCCATCAGATGACCTCCAACCCGCTCCCCCCGAGGGCGCAGAAGCCGGGCGCCGTCGGCCTCCCCGCCGGGCCGCTCGTGCGCCTCGCCCATGAGACGGAGAACCGGCTGCTGCCGGATGGCGCGACCGGGGAGATCGCCATTTCCGGCCCGAACGTGACGCCGGGCTATGAAGGCAACCCGGAGGCGAACGCGAAGAACTTCTTCGAGGCGGAGGGCCGGCGCTGGTTCCGCACCGGCGACCAGGGGGCGTTCGACGAGGACGGCTACCTCACCCTCACCGGCCGGCTGAAGGAGATCATCAACCGCGGCGGGGAGAAGGTGAGCCCGCTGGAGGTCGATGCGATCCTCCTCGAACATCCCGCCGTCGCGCAGGCGCTGACCTTCGCGCTGCCGCATCCTAAACTCGGGGAGGAGGTCGCCGCCGCCGTGGTGCTGCGGGAGGGGATGGAGGCGGACGAGCGCGCGCTGCGCGATTTCGCCGGCGCCCGACTCGCCGCCTTCAAGACGCCGCGGAAGATCGTGTTCCTCGACGAAATCCCCAAGGGCGCGACCGGCAAGATGCAGCGCATCGGCATGGCCGAGAAGCTCGGCCTCGTCTCGGAGGCCTGAGCCATGAAGATCTGCATCTACGGCGCCGGCGCCATCGGCGGCTATATGGGCGCGAAGCTCGCCGAGGCGGGCGCCGAGGTCAGCCTTGTCGCCCGCGGCCCCCATCTCGCCGCGATGCAGGCGAACGGCCTGACGCTGATCGAGGAAGGCGAGCGGAAAACCGTGAAGGTCCGCGCCGAGCAGGACCCGGCGGCGCTCGGCCCGCAGGATTACGTCATCGTCACGCTGAAGGCCCATTCCGTGCCGCCGCTCGTGCCGCTGATGCAGCCGCTGCTCGGGCCGGAGACGACGGTGGTGAGCGGCGTGAACGGCGTGCCGTGGTGGTATTTCCACAAGATCGGCGGGCCGCTTGAGGGGCGCCGCGTTCAGGCCGTCGACCCCGGCGACGCGCAGTGGAACGGCTTCGGGCCGGACCGGGTGCTGGGCTGCGTCGTCTATCCGGCGGCGGAGGTGATCGAGCCCGGCGTCGTCAACCATATCGAGGGCAACCGCTTTTCGCTCGGGGAGCCCGACGGCTCGAAATCCGACCGGGCGACGGCGCTCTCCGCCGCGCTCGGCGCCGCCGGGCTGAAGGCGCCGGTGCGCCCCCGCATCCGGGACGAGATCTGGGTGAAGCTCTGGGGCAACCTCTCCTTCAACCCGATCTCCGCGCTGACCCATGCGACGCTCGACGTGCTCTGCACGGATGAGGGGACGCGCGCGGTGGCGAAGGGGATGATGCTGGAGGCGCAGGCCATCGCGGAGGCGCTCGGCGTCAAGTTCCCGATCGACGTGGAGCGGCGGATCGACGGGGGCGCCGCCGTCGGCGCCCACCGCACCTCGATGTGGCAGGACCTCGACGCAGGCCGCCCCATGGAGATCGACGCGCTGGTGACGGCGGTGCAGGAGCTGGGCCGGCTGACGGAGATCCCGACGCCGACCATCGACATCGTGCTCGCGCTCGTCCGCCTCCGGGCGCGGACGGCGGGGCTTTACGGGAAGGCGTGAGCATGACCAAACGGATCGGCATCATCGGCCTCGGCATCATGGGCCGCCGCTTCATGCCCTACATGGCGGCGCATGAGGCCTTCGCGCTCGGCCCGGTCTGGGACCCTTCGGAGGCGCAGCGCGAGGCGGCGGCGGCGCTCGGCACGGGGGCGGAGATCGCCGGCTCGGCGGAGGCGGTGATCGCGGGCGCGGACCTCGTCTATCTCGCCTGCCCGCCCGTCCCGCGGAAGGCCTATGCGCTGGCGGCGGCGGAGGCGGGCAAGGCGCTCTTCATCGAGAAGCCCTTCGGCGTGGACCTCGGCGAGGCGCGGGACCTTGCGGCGCGGCTCGAAGCCTCCGGCGTTCCCGCCGCGGTCAACTTCACGCAGGCCGCCGGAAAGGCGCTCGCCACCGTGACGGGCGACGCGGAGATGGGGGAGACGGCGGGGGTGGACATCGTCGTCACCTACGCCAACTGGCCGCGGGAATGGCAGAAGGCGGCGGACTGGCTGCGCTTCTCCGCCGAGGGGGGCATGACGCGGGAGGTGATCTCCCATTTCCTCTTCTTCTCGGCCCGCGTGCTCGGGCCGCTTTCGCTGGTCTGGGCGCGGCCGACCTTCCCGGCGGACCCGGCGCTGTGCGAGACGCATATGGCGGCCGGCCTCGTCTCCGCCTCCGGCGCGCCCGTCTCCGTCTTCGCCTCCGTGGGCGGCGCGCAGCCGGACCGGCAGGAGCTGAACGTGAAGGGGGCGAAGGCGAGCTGGCGGGTGAGCGATTTCTACGCCCTCTCCCGCTCGACAGGCGGCGCGTTCGAAGCCTTCGGCCCGCGCGTGGCGGACCCGCGCGCCGAAAGCCTCCGGGCGCAGCTCGGCGGCCTCGCCGCGATGATGCGGGGCGAGCCGCATCCGCTCGCCACGGTGCGGGAGGCGCTGGCGGTGCAGGAGCTGGTGGAGGCGATGCTGGCGGGGCGGTGAGGCCCCCTCACCCCCGCCGCGCCAGCTCCTTCGCGATCATGCAATGCACCCCCTTCGACCCGTTCACCACCTGCGTGATGCGGAGGTCGGCGGCGAGGGAGCAGAGCATGTAGGCCTCTTCCCGGCTCAGCCCCGCCACCTCCCCGAGGAGCGCGATCATCGCGCGGAGCGCGCGTTCGGCGCAGGTGTCGAGGTCGGGATGCATCGCCATCGTTATGAGATGCGTCTCCGTCTCCGCCCGCGGATATTCGAGATTCATGTCCTTCCGCAGGATCAGGGTGAACTCGCCCGTCAGCGCCGTCTCGATGGCGGTGACGTTCACCTCCCCGTCGCCCTGCGCGCCGTGACCGTCCCCGGCGGAGAAATTGCCGCCCGGAACAAAGACGGGGAGATAGAGCGTCGCGCCCTCCCGCAGCTCCTTGTTGTCGAGATTGCCGCCGAAGGCGCGGGGGATGAGGGAGGTGACGCGGCCCCAGGCGGGCGGCGGGGCGACGCCCATGACGCCGAAGAACGGATTGAGCGGCAGGTCGAGCCCCCAGGGCAGCTTCGCCACGTTCTTCGCCCGGTCGAGCGGAATGTTGACGAGCCGGTAGTCCGGGAAGTCTTCCGGCAGGGCGCCGGCGAGGGGCTTGATGAAGTTCCAGCCCCAGTCCGTCGTAACGTCGATCCGGCCGATGCGGACTTCGAGCACGTCCCCCGGCTCCGCGCCGGCGACGGCGACGGGGCCGGTGAGCATGTGGCCGGGCAGCATCCGTTCCGCCTTCGCGATGATCTCCCGCTGCGCCTCCGGCACGTGGAAGCCGGGGGGCGGCAGCACGTCGTCCCCGCCGGAGACGGTCTCGATCACCACCGTGTCGCCGCTCTCCACCGTCAGGACGGCGGGCGTGTCGGCCCCGAACCATCCCCAATGGCATGTCTCCACGCCCGCCTTCAGCTCATGCCGCGCCATCGCCCGCTCCTTCCGCCGTTTCGCGGAGCCTAGCGCCGGCGCGCGCGGGGCGCCATGGGCGCGGCGGCTGGACGGAGCGGGCCCGGCGCACTAGCCTTTCCCGGCAACAGAAGGACGCGGCGATGGCCGAGGCGGCGGAGTTCCTGAACATCTACAGGCAGGGCTTCGCCCGCATCGCCGCGGCGACGCCGCGCGTCCATGTCGGGGACCCTGCGGCGAACCTCGAAGCGACGCTGGAGATGGCGCGACGGGCGCACGAGGCGGGGGCGGCGCTCTGCGTCTTTCCGGAACTCGGGCTGACGGGCTACGCCATCGACGACCTTCTCCAGCAGGAGGTCGTGCTGGACGGGGCGGAGGCGGCGCTTGCGGCGCTGGTGGAGGCTTCCGCCGGGCTTCGCCCGCTTCTTCTGGTCGGGCTGCCGCTGAGAGTGCGGGGGCGGCTCTTCAACGTGGCGGCGGCGGTTCAGGGCGGGCGGCTGCTCGGGCTCGTGCCGAAGACCTATCTGCCGAACTACCGCGAATTCTATGAGCGGCGGCATTTCACGCCGGGGGACGAGGCGGGCGTGGAGAGCGCGCGGGCCGGCGGGCATGAGGCGCCGTTCGGGACGGACCTCCTTTTCGCGGCGGAGGATGTTCCGGGGCTGATCGTCGGCGCGGAGATCTGCGAGGACGTCTGGGTTCCCGCCCCGCCCTCGAACGCGGCGGCGATGGCGGGGGCGACGGTGCTGGCCAACCTTTCCGCCTCCAACGTCACCATCGGCAAGTCGGATTACCGGCATGCGCTCTGCCGCGTGCAGTCGGCGCGGTGCTTCGCGGCCTATCTCTATTCCGCCGCGGGGCATGGCGAGTCCACGACCGATCTCGCGTGGGACGGCCATGCGATGATCTGGGAGAACGGGGCGCTCCTCGGGGAGACGCGGCGGTTTTCCGGGGAGCCGCAGCTCCTCATCGCCGATGTCGATCTCGACATGCTGCTGGCGGACCGGATGCGGCAGGGGAGCTTCGCGGATTGCGCTTCGCGGGAGGGGCGGGCGTTCCGGCGCTGCGGGTTCCGGCTCGACCCGCCTTCGGGCGATCTCGGGCTCCGCCGCGCCGTCAGCCGGTTTCCCTTCGTGCCGGATGACGATGCGAAGCTGGATGAGCTCTGCTTCGAGGCCTACGAGATCCAGGTCGCGGGGCTCGTGAAGCGGCTGGAGGCGTCGGGGATCGGGCGGATCGTCATCGGCGTCTCGGGCGGGCTCGATTCGACGCAGGCGCTGCTTGTCGCGGCGCAGGCGATGGACCGGCTGGGGCGGAAGCGGACGGATATCCTCGCCTATACCCTGCCCGGGTTCGCGACCTCCTCGGGCACGAAATCCGCCGCCTGGGACCTGATGCGCGCCCTTGGCGTGACGGCGGAGGAGATTTCCATCGACGCCGCCTCGCGGCAGATGCTCGCCGATATCAGCCACCCGCACCGGGAGGGGGCGAATGTCTATGACGTGACCTATGAGAACGTGCAGGCCGGGGCGCGGACCTCGCTCCTCTTCCGGCTCGCCAATCTCAACGGCGCGCTGGTGCTGGGGACGGGGGACCTTTCGGAGCTGGCGCTCGGCTGGTGCACCTATGGCGTGGGCGACCATATGAGCCATTACAACGTCAACGGCTCGGTGCCGAAGACGCTGATCCAGCATCTGATCCGCTGGGTCGCCGCTTCCGAGCGGTTCGGGGCGGAGGCCTCCGCCGTGCTGCTCCGGGTGCTGGCGACGGAGATTTCACCGGAGCTGGTGCCGGGGGACGGGGCGACGCCCGCGCAGCGGACGGAGGATTTCGTCGGCCCCTACGAGTTGCAGGACTTCAACCTCTACTGGATCAGCCGCTTCGGCCTCCGCCCCTCGAAGGTCGCCTTCCTCGCGCTCCACGCATGGCGCGACCGGGAGGCGGGGCGCTGGCCGCCGCACATGCCGCCGGAGAAGCGGAACGAATACGACCTCGCGACGGTCCGGACATGGCTCCGCGGCTTCCTCTGGCGGTTCTTCCAGACGAGCCAGTTCAAGCGCTCGGCCCTGCCGAACGGGCCGAAGCTCGCCTCCGGCGGCTCCCTCTCCCCGCGGGGGGACTGGCGGGCGCCTTCGGACGGGGTGGCGGCGCCGTGGATCGCGGAGCTGGAGGCGAAGGTTCCGGAGCGGCTCTAGGCGGCCCTTTTCGCCGCCTTTCCGGGGCATAACCATGGATATCGAGCCTGGGGCGTTGATTCAAAAGGGAAATAAAAAATTTCGAAATTTTTGGCCTGTGTGCGCCCAGCCTCCTCCTCCATCTGCCGAAGCGGCTCGCCCTTGCCGCCATCCTCCGCCGCATCTCCCGCCGCTTCGGCCTCATTGTCTCGCCGATCAGCCCGCCCTTCGCGGAGGCGCGGATCGACGTGGACAACGAGCGCACCTGCCGCATCGCGCGGGAGATCGTCGCGGCCCGCGCGGCCGAGGCGGAGGCGGCGCGGGAGGGCTTGCATTCCGGCGGGGATTCGCGGAAAACCCGCCCCGCGCCTGACGGGCCGGAAGCTGCGGTAGCTCAGTGGTAGAGCACTCCCTTGGTAAGGGAGAGGTCGAGAGTTCAATCCTCTCTCGCAGCACCAGATCCGCCCCCGCCGCTCTCCAGAAACAGCGCCAGCAGCCGCTCCGCCGCCGCCTCCGGCGCCTCCTCCCCGGCCTCGATCCGCGCCTCGGCGCGGGGCAGGGCGGCGGCGACGGCGGGGTGGGCGGCGAAGGCGGCCTTCAGGCCCTCCTCCAGTTCCCGCCGCAGCCATAGCTTCGCCTGGCCCGTGCGGCGGCGCGCGAGGGCGCCTGTCCCGCGCCGGTGCGCGTCGAGCGCGGCGATGCGGCGCCAGACGGCCTCCAGCCCCTCGCCCGTCTCGGCGGATACCGTCATCGCGGCGGGGATGCCTTCCGGGTCCCCCTCACGCTTCCGCATCAGGCGGAGCGCGCCGGCATAGTCCGCCGCGGTGCGGGTCGCCGCCGGTTTCAGCGCGCCGTCCGCCTTGTTGACGACGACGAGGTCCGCGATCTCCATGATCCCGCGCTTCACGCCCTGCAATTCGTCGCCCCCGGCGGGGGCCATGAGGAGGAGGAAGAGGTCCGTCATCTCCGAGACCATGGTCTCCGACTGGCCGACGCCGACCGTCTCCACGATCACCACGTCATAGCCCGCCGCCTCCGCCAGCAGGATCGCCTCCCGCGTCCGCCGCGCGACGCCGCCGAGAGCGGCGCGGGAGGGGGAGGGGCGGATGAAGGCGTTCGGGTCGCGCGAAAGGCGCTCCATCCGCGTCTTGTCGCCGAGGATCGAGCCGCCGGAGCGGGTCGAGGACGGGTCGACCGCCAGCACGGCGACGCGGTGGCCCCGCGCGGTGAGGAGCCCGCCCAGCGCCTCGATGAAGGTGGACTTGCCGACGCCGGGCGTGCCCGTCAGCCCGAGCCGCATCGCGCCCTCCGGCCCCGGATGGAGGCGGGCGAGGAGGGCGCGCGCCGCCGCCCGGTCATCCGCCCGGGTCGATTCGATCAGCGTGATCGCCTGCGCCAGCGCCCGCCGCTCCCCGGCGCGGAGCCGTTCCGCCATCGCTTCAACGTCCATCGTCTTCCTTCCCGGCCTCGTGCGGTTCTGGCGGAAATCGCCATGCCGGGCAATGGCGGGAGGCTCAGCGGCGCGCGGGGGCGGGCAGGGCGCGGTCCAGCCATGCCCACATCGCGGCCTGGGTCGGCGCCTCCACATAGCGGCGGAAGATCGCGGCGAGGGCGAGGATCAGGAGCATCGCCGCCGGGGTGGCGAAGAGGAGCGCGAGCGCGGCCCGCTCGCCCCCCGCCGCGACGAAGGCCGCGGCCGGCTGCGCGAGGAGGGCGGGCGCCATCACCAGCGGCCAGACGGCGCGGCCGAGCGCCTGCGGCGCGGGCCGGCAGAGCGCGCGCGCCGCCGCGCCCTTCCGCGTGAGCGAGAGAAGGAGCGCGGGCGCGAAGGCGAGCGGCGCGAACGGGGCGAGGCCCGGAGGCGCGAGGGCGAGGAAGGAGAGGGCGGAGGAGAGCGCCCAGAGCTCCAGCGCCCCGCCGGCGCGGCCGCCGAGCTTGCCCTTCAGCCGCCGGAGCGCCTTCCGCCCCCGTTCGGAGGCGAGCGGCGCATGGAGGAGCGCGCCGAGCATGAAGGCGGCGAAGACGCGCGCCGCCTGATCCTCGAAGGGCGGGAGCGGCAGCGCCGCCCGCGCGCCGATGGCGCCGAACGCGAGGATGAGGAGCGCGGCGCGGCCCATCCAGCCGGAGAAGAGGCCGAGCAGGCAGAAGGCCGCGAAGAGCGCGGAAAGCTGCGCCTCCGCCGCCATCAGCCAGCCGCCGGGCGCCCAGCCCTCCGCGCCCGGAACCAGCACCTCGATCAGCGCGAGCGAGGCGAAGAAGGCCCGCCCCTGCTCGGCCCCGATCGGCCCTGAAAGCGTGGCCGCAAGGAGGAGGAGGCCGAGCACCGCGGCGTTCAGCGGCAGGAAGCGCATGACGCGGGAGACGAGGAAGCGCCCCACGCCCTCCCCCCGCGCCAGCGCCGCGCCGTGCGCCCGCGCGCAGATGAAGCCCGAGGCGAGGAGGATGAAGTCCGCCGTCAGCCCGAGCCGCGCCGCCGCCCCGCCCAGCGGCGTCAGCGCCAGCCAGAGCCCGAGCGCGAAGCCGAGCGCCGCCAGCCCGCGCAACCCGTCCATCGCCTCAGGCTCCCGCCGCATCGCCCGCCTCCCTTTCGGGCGGAGGCTGGCGCGGCCGGGTTAAGACCGGGTTGACGAAGCGCGCGCGGCGCGCAAGCTGTGCGGATGAACCTCATCACGGGCGCGCCGGCCCTGCCCGAAGGCCGGATCATCGAAGACAGCGTCGTCCCCGCCCGCGCGCCCTGGAGCGTGCGGATGAAGGCGGGGGAGACGCTCCGCGTCATCGACATCGAAGGCCAGCAGGCGGTGGACTTCCTCTGCTTCGGCGCGTCGAGCCATGAGGGGCAGATCGAGCGGTATCACATGCCGAACACGATCAAGATCCCGAAGAACCTCTTCGTGGGGAAGGGCTCCGTCCTCTATTCGCAGTTCGCCCGGCCGATGATGACCGTGGTGGAGGATACCTGCGGCGGGCACGACACGATCTTCGGCTGCTGCTCCTTCGCGGTGGACCAGTTCCGCTACGGCAAGCACAACGCCGAGTGCTGCCAGCGGAATTTCGAGCGGGAGATGGCGCTGCACGGGCTCGGGCCGGAGCATGTGGTGGCCAACCTCAACCTCTTCATGAACGTGCCGGTGGCGCCGAACGGGGATTGCGAGATCCTCGACGGCCAGTCCAAGCCCGGCGATTTCGTCGACCTCCGGGCGGAGATGGACGTGATCGTGGTGATCTCCAACTGCCCGCAGGAGCTGAACCCGGCGGCGGGGGGCGGCCCGACGCCGGTGCGGGTGGTGGTTTGGGAGGGGTGATCGGGCGGGTCTAGGGCCGGAGCCCTCCGCCTTCCCCCGGCTCGCGGAAGCGGCCTTCCGGTGGAAGGACGCGCGAGACGGGCGACCGGAGGCGAAGGCCGGAGGTCGCCGGGCGCCAGGCCGCCGCGTCGGGCCGTATCGGGCTGGGGCCGCCCAGACGGGCGCGAATGCGACCGCCCCGGGGTGGGCGGCCGCAGCCCGATCCGCGGGGCGGATCGGGCGGGCTCTATCACTCCGCCGCCACCGCCCCCGGATTGTTCGGATGCGTCGTCCAGTTCGCCGGCTCGGCCTGCACCACGCGCCCCGTCCGCGGGTCCACCGCGCCGGCAGGCAACCGCTCCATCGTGATGCAGTTCTCCACCGGGCAGACATTGACGCAGAGGTTGCAGGCGACGCATTCGTCGTCCATCACCTCGAACACCCGCCCCGGCTTCATCGCGATGGCCTGGTGGGACGTGTCCTCGCAGGCGGCGTAGCAGCGGCCGCACTTGATGCAGAGGTCGGGGTCGATCCGCGCCTTCGCGACGTATTCGAGGTTGAGATACTGCCAGTCCGTCACGTTCGGCGTGGCGCGGCCGATGAGGTCCGCCAGCGTCATCCCCTTCCGGTCGAGATAGTCGGAAAGGCCCGCCTTCATCTCCTTCACGATGGCGAAGCCGTAGGTCATCGCCGCGGTGCAGACCTGCACGTTGCCGGCGCCGAGCGCCATGAACTCCGCGGCGTCGCGCCAGGTCGTCACCCCTCCGATGCCGGAGATGGGGAGGCCGGCGGTTTCCGGGTCCCGCGCGATCTCGGCCACCATGTTGAGCGCGATGGGCTTCACGGCGGGGCCGCAATAGCCGCCGTGGCTGCCCTTGCCGTCGATGGAAGGTTCAGGGCTGAACGAATCGAGGTCCACCGCCGTGATGGAGGAGACGGTGTTGATGAGCGAGACGGCGTCCGCCCCGCCCTTCTTCGCGGCGCGGGCGGGATAGCGGATGTCCGTGATGTTCGGCGTCAGCTTCACGATCACGGGCATCCGCGTCGTCTGCTTGCACCAGCGGGCCACCATCTCGATATACTCCGGCACCTGGCCGACGGCGGAGCCCATGCCGCGCTCCGACATGCCGTGCGGGCAGCCGAAATTCAGCTCGATCCCGTCCGCCCCCGTCTCCTCCACCAGCGGGAGGATCGCCTTCCAGGCGGCCTCCTCGCAGGGGACCATGATGGAGACGATCATGGCGCGATCCGGCCATGCCGCCTTCACCGCCTTGATCTCGCGGAGGTTCACCTCCAGCGGGCGGTCGGTGATGAGCTCGATGTTGTTGAGGCCGAGGAGCCGCCTGTCCGCCCCCCAGACGGCGCCGTAGCGCGGGCCGTTGACGTTCACGACGGGCGGCCCCGCCTCGCCCAGCGTCTTCCAGACGACGCCGCCCCAGCCCGCCTTGAAGGCGCGGACGACGTTGTATTCCTTGTCGGTCGGCGGGGCCGAGGCGAGCCAGAACGGGTTGGGGGACTTGATCCCGAGGAATTCACTCGCGAGGCTTGCCATGGTTTGCTCCCTCTCCGTTAGTCCGTGATGTCGATGTTCAGGCGCCGAGGCTCCGCCAGACCGCGCCCAGAGCGTCCCCGCCCAGTTCCCCGGCCTTCGGCGTCACATAGGCCCAGATCAGGGCGCCCGGCGCGTTCGCGAGCTGGAAGGCCGCCGCGCGCATCGCCGCCGCCCCCGCGAGCAGGAAGGCGACGGAGCGGAGCGGGCCGAAGAAATGGCCGATCAGGACGGCCCCGGCGCCCCATCGCGCGAAGGCGCTCCGCCCCCGCTCCGCAAGGTCCGGCCGTCGGCTCAGCGGCCAGGCGGAGACGATCTCCTGCCCGTAGCGGCGCCCGAGCCAGAAGGAGAGCGTGGAGCCCGCGAGCGCGCCGAGCGCCGCGCCCACGAAGATCGGCCCGAAATCCAGCGCCCCCGCCGCCACAAGCCCGCCGACGCCGATCAGGATCGCGGTCGAGGGGATGAGGAGCGAGACGAGCGCCGCCGTCTCCGCGAAGGCGAAGAGGAAGGCGAGGGCGGGCGCCCAGGCACGGTGCGCCGAGATGAAGTCCAGAACGGGGGTGACGAGCGTTTCCATGCGCCTCCTGACCGGGAGGAGCTAGGCGCCCGCCGCGTTCCGGGCAAGCGGCGCTCATGCGGCGCCGGTGAGCATGGCGTGAATATCCTCCGCCGCGTCCCGCCCCTCGGCGACGGCGGTCACCGTCAGGTCGTCCCCGCCCGTCGCGCAATCCCCCCCGGCCCATACGCCGGGGAGCGAGGTGCGGCCGGCGCCGGTGACGGCGATCTTGCCGCCCGCCGCGGCGAGGCCGAAGGCGGCGTCGAGCTTCTGGCCGATGGCGGCGAGGATCTGGTCGGCTTCGAGGGTGATCGTCTCCCCCGTCTCCTTCAGGCCCTCCGGCCCGTCCTCCGTCAGGGCGAGGACGATCCCGCCATTGGCCCGGCCCTTCGGCGCGGCGTTGGCGAGGATGCGGACGCCCGAGGTCGCCGCCAGATCCTGCTCCCAGCGGCTGGCGTTCATCTTCTCGCGCCCGCGGCGATAGGCGAGCGTCACCGTCTCGGCGCCGAGCTTCTTCGCCTGCACCGCGGCGTCCACCGCCGTCATGCCGCCGCCAATGACGACGACGTTGCGCCCGACGGGAAGCGCGGCCTTGTCCTCCGCCTGCCGCAGCGCAGCGATGAAGGCCACCGCGTCCTCCGCCCCGTCGATCCCCAGCGCGTTGACGCCGGCGAGGCCGATGCCGAGGAACACGGCGTCATATTCGGCCTTCAGCGCGTCGAGGGAGAGTTCGGCGCCGAGGCGCTTTCCGGTCTCGATCCCGATCCCGCCGATCCCGAGCAGCCATTCGACCTCGGCCTGGGCGAAGCCGCCCACCGTCTTGTAGGCGGCGATGCCGTATTCGTTGAGCCCGCCCGGCTTCGGCCTTGCGTCATAGATCGTGACGGCGTGGCCGTTCATGGCGAGACGGTGGGCGCAGGCGAGGCCCGCGGGGCCGGCGCCGACGACGGCGACGCGCTTTCCCGACTCCGGCGCGCGGGCGAAGGGATGCGGCTTCTCCATCAGCGTGTCGGTCGCGAAGCGCTGGAGCCGGCCGATCTGCACCGGCTCGCCCTCCGCCGCCTCGCGCACGCAGGCCTCCTCGCAGAGCGTCTCGGTCGGACAGACGCGGGCGCACATGCCGCCGAGGATGTTCTGCTCGAAGATCGTTTTCGCCGCGGCCTCGGGCGTGCCGGTCGCGATCTGGCGGATGAAGAGCGGGATGTCGATGGAGGTCGGGCAGGCCGTGATGCAGGGCGCGTCATGGCAGAAATAGCACCGGTCCGCCGCCACCGCCGCCTCGTGCGGGGTCAGCGGCGGATGCAGGTCCGCGAAGTTCTCCGCAATGGCTTCTGCGGGCAGACGCCCTGCGACGAGGCCGGGCGTGGAAGGCGTGTTCGGCATCTGGCTACCGCCCCGAGTTGGCTCAGCTTGAATTTGACCGTCTGGTAAAATCGTCACGCGGGCCTGCGAAATTGTCAAGCTTGGAGTCTGGCGGCCCTTGAAGGTAGTTCCGAATTGCACTATATAGTGCAATATAGCACAATATGGAGGCCGCATCATGTCCACCCGCCGCACCTTCCTCCGCCTGCTCGGCGGCGGCGTCGTTCTCGCCGCCGGATCGGCCGGGGCATTCCTCGCCACGCGGACGCCTTCAAGGGCGCTCGCGCCCTGGGATGCGGCGGGGGAATATGAGGAGCCGCGGATGCGCGCGCTTTCCTTCGCCATCCTCGCGCCCAACCCGCATAACCGGCAGCCCTGGGAGGCGGACCTGCGGGAGCCGGGCAAGATCACGATCTGGCGCGACAAGTCCCGCGACCTGCCGGAGACGGACCCTTACGACCGGCAGCTCACCATCGGCATGGGCTGCTTCCTCGAACTCCTCGCCATCGCGGCGGGGGAGACGGGCGATGCGGTTTCCTTCGAGCTCTTTCCGGAGGGGGAGGAGGGGCCGGTCGCCGTCGCGAGTTTTGCGGAGGGGGGCGCGAGGGACCCGCTTTTCGCGCATGTGATGGACCGGCGCTCCTGCAAGGAGCCGTTCGAGGACCGGGCGGTTCCCGCCGAAGCCGCCGCCGCGCTCGCGCCGCTGGCGGAGATCGTGACGGAGGCGGAGCGGGTCGCGGCGCTCCGGGCGCTGACCTGGGAGGCGTTTCAGGTGGAGGTCATGACGCCGCGGACCTTCAAGGAGAGCGTGGACCTGATGCGGATGGGGAAGGCGGAGATCGAGGCGAATCCGGACGGGATCGACCTTGGCGGGCCGTTCTTCGAGAGCCTCCAGCTTGTCGGCATGATGAGCCGCGAGGGGCAGATGGACCAGACGAGCCAGGAATTCGCCATCGGCTTCTCGATCTATGAGGAGATGCTGGCGGCGACGCAGGCCTATGCCGTGGTGACGACGCCGGGGAATTCGCGGGCGGACCAGATCGCGGCGGGGCGGCGGTGGCTGCGGCTCAACCTCGCGGCGACGGGGCTGGGGCTGGCGCTTCAGCCCGTCAGCCAGGCATTGCAGGAGTTTCCGGAGATGGCCCCGCACTACGAAGCGGCGCACGCCCTGTTGGCAAAGCCGGGCGAAACGGTTCAGATGCTGGGCCGGCTCGGCTACGGGCCGGAGACCCCGCGCACGCCGCGCTGGCCGCTGGAGACGAGATTGCGTGACGCCTGAGGAGAAGGTCAGACTCTATTTCGGCTTCTTCAACGAGGTCGGGATCATCAACCAGCTCAGCCGCGCCGTGTTCGAGGGGCGGCTGCCGCCGGGGGTGACCGTCTCCCACTTCACGGTGCTCAATCACCTGATCCGGGTGAGGGACGGGCAGACGCCGATGACGCTCTCCCTCGCCTTTCAGGTTCCGAAGACGACGATGAGCCACACGCTCGCCGGCCTCGTCTCCCGCGGGCTGGTGGACATGCGGCCGAACCCGGCGGACGGGCGCTCCAAGCGGGTCTGGATCACGGAGGCGGGGCGGGCCTTCCGCGAGGAGGCGATCCTCTCCATCGCGCCGGACATCCTCCAGCTCTCGCAGGTTGTCGAGCCGGACCGGGTGGCGGCCCTGATGCCGGCGCTGCAGCGCATCCGGGAGGCGATGGACGCCGAGCGGCTGGAGCGGGACGGGCTCACCTGAGGCGGGATTTCCATGGAAATCCGCCGAATTTCGTTGAAACCATTGGATATTTTTTGAAAAATTAACCTTTTCGCCCGTCGTCTGCGAGCCATCCGGCGGCGATCTCCCGCATCCGCCGCGCATCGAGCGCGGCGCCGTGGCCGGGGAGGACGAGCGCGGGGCCGAGGGCCGCCAGGCGCTCCATCGTCCGGCGATAGGCCGCCTTGTCCGAATGCGGCAGGTCGTCCACCAGCCCGCCCTCATAGAGCGCGTCGCCGGTGACGAGGAGGCCCCGCGCCGCATCCCAGAGCCCGATGGAATCGGGGGAATGGCCGGGCAGGGCCAGCACCGCGAAATCGAAACCGGCCGCGGCGACGCGATCCCCCTCCCTGAGCGCGCGGGTCAGGGGGGCGGGGCGGAGGCGGAAGCCCCGCGCCGACCAGCCGGGCGAGGGCGGGCGGCTGACGGGTTCGGGATGGTCGCGGAAGAGCGGCGCGAGCGTCGCCCCGTCCTCCATCGTCGCCAGCGCCTCCGCGCTTTCCGCCGGGCCGAGCCTGACGGCGAATTCGTGCAGCGCGCCGACATGATCGACATGGGCGTGGGTGACGAGCGCCGCGACCGGCTTGTCGGGCGGAAGCAGGGGGGCGAGCGGGGCGAGCCCGTTCCCGCAATCGACCAGCAGCCGGTCCTCCGCCCCTTCCAGCAGCCAGAGATTGGCGCGGAAGAAGAGGTGGGCGTGCGGCTCCGTGATGCGGGTGATCCCGGGGCGGAGGGGCTCGAAGCGGAACCAGCCGGAGGGATCGGTCAGGGTCATCGGCGGCGTGCTTTCATCCATTTTCATGGAACAGGGTGCGGCGGCCCCGCATCCGGCGTCAAGGGCCGGCGCGCGGGGCCCCCCGGCCCGCGAGAAGGCCGGAGGCGAGCCGGACGAAGGCCGCCTTCGCCCGCGCCAGAACGTCTTCCGGCGCGTCGCTCGCCGCCACCCAGAGCGCGGCGTTGAGCGCGGCGCCGTTCAGGAGCCGCGCCGCGGCCTCGATGTCGACCGGCGCGAGCGCGCCCGCCCGCGAGAGCGTTTCGAGGCTTCGCATCGTCGCCGCGAGGCAGCGGTTCTGGCTCGGCCAGAGGGAGGGATCGCCGAGCGCGGCGGGCCCGTCGAGCAGCACGATGCGCCGCACCTCCGGATCGAGCGCGGATTCGATATAGGCCGCGCCTTCGGCGAGGAGGCGGCTCCACTCGTCGCCGCCGGCCTCCGCGGCCCTGGCCTGCGCGCGGGCCGCCATCTCGCTGTCGATCCGGTCGACGACTGCGGCGAGGAGGCCGCGCTTGTCCCCGAAATTGTGATAGAGCGCGCCGCGGGTGAGGCCGGCCGCGGCGGTCAGATCGTCCATCGAGGCGGCGGCGTAACCTTGCTCCGCGAAGGCCTTGCGCGCCGCTTCGATCAGCTTCTCCCGCGTTTCCTCCATCCGCTTCGCGCGAAGGCCCGCCATCTTGTCTCCGTCATTCGCGCAGGGCGCGGGCATTGACATACGCCGCGTATGCGACCAACTCACATACGGATCGTATCCGAAATCGCCGATCAGGGCGAGACCCGAAAGGAACCCGGACATGCCGACCAGAGACCCCGTCTTTCCCGCAAACCGCCACGCGCTCTATGAGAAGCACGGCTATTCCGCCGCGATCCGCTCGGGCGACCTCCTCTTCGTCTCCGGCCAGGTCGGGAGCCGCGATGACGGCTCGCCGGAGCCCGACTTCCCGAAGCAGGTGGCGCTCGCCTTCGACAATCTCGAAGCGGTGCTGGAGGCGGCGGGGGGCGGGCTCGACGACATCGTCGACGTGACGACGTTCCACACGGACCCGGAGGCGCAGCTCCCGGCGGTGATGGAGGCGAAGGCCCGCGCCTTCCCGGAGCGGCCCTATCCGAACTGGACCGCCGTCGGCGTCACCTGGCTTGCGGGCTTCGATTTCGAGATCAAGGCGGTCGCGCGTCTGAGCGTCGCGCCGGAGCCTGCCGCCGCGGGCGCGCGCTGACGGGGAGCGCATGGGGAAGGGCCCCGCCTTGCGGCGAGGCCCGGAGAGATGCGTCAGGCGGCGAGGGCGCGCAGGGGGGCGGTTTCCTTGTCGGCCCGGACCGGCGCGGCCTCGCGGTGCTCGAGGTTGAAGCGCGCGACGGCGGCGGCGAGGGCGTCCGCATCCGAGAGGAGCCGCTCCGAACGGCCGAGGCCGTCCACCGCGGCCGTCTCCGCCCCGGCCGAGAGCTTGCCGAGATCGCGCACGGCGTCGTTGATCCGGTCGATCCCGACCGACTGCTCGCGGAGCGCGCCGGTGATCGCGGCGACGAGTTCCGAGGTGCGCTGGATGTTCGGCACCATCGTCTCCAGCCGGCGCTCGACATCTTCCGAGACGGTCACCGCCTCGGCCGAGATCGAGGAGATTTCCCGCGCGGCGCCCTGGCTCCGCTCGGCCAGCTTGCGGACCTCCGTGGCGACGACGGCGAAGCCGCGGCCATGTTCGCCCGCCCGCGCCGCCTCCACCGCCGCGTTGAGGGCGAGAAGGTCGGTCTGGCGGGCGATCTCCTGCACCACGCCGATCTTGTCCGCGATGGCTTCGAGGGCGCGCATCGCCCGTGCGATCGCCTCGCCCGAATCGCGGGCCTCGCCGGCCGAGCGGGCGGCGATGTCCGCCGTCGTCTTCGCGTTCTCGTTCGACTGGCCGATGCTTGCCGAAATCTGCTCGACGGCGGCGGAGGCGCTCTGGGTCAGTTCGCTCTGCCGGGTCGCATCGTCCCGCAGGCGGGTGGAGATGTCGTTCATCCGGTTCGCCCCCTCGCGGACGCCGCCGGCGCCGGCGACGACGGCGGTGATGCTTCCGCGCACCTCGCCCAGCATGGATTCGATCGCCTTGCCGAGCATGTCGCGGTCGCTGTCCGCCCGGTATTCGGCCTTCAGATCCATGTCGCGCAGCGTCTCCACCTTGCGGCGGATCGAGGCGATCATGCCCGCGGCGGCGCGCTGAAGCTCGCCGATCTCGCCGATTCCGCCCGTCTCGACGCCAGTGGAAACATCGCCCGCCGCGACCTCTTCGACCGAGCGGGTGACGCGGCCGAGCGCGGAGAGGTTGCGGCCCATGATCCACATCGCGGCGGCGGCGGCGAGGATGGCGGCGACAAGCGCCGTCGCCATGATCCAGCGGAAGCCGCCGACGATGCCGGCGACTTCGGCGCCGACGACCTGGTTCTTGGCTTCCTCATGGTCGATATAGCGGTTGATCGCCGCCAGCCAGTCAATGAAGAGCGGGCGCGCCTCCTCCATCAGCATCGTATGGGCGCCCGCCGCGTCCCCCGCCGCGCGGGCGGCGACGACCGCCTCGATCAGCGGCAGCGTGCGCTGCTCGATGGCCTTGATGTCCGTGAGGATGGCGGTCTCCGTCGGGTCGACGCCGGCGCCGGTGGCCACCATCGCGTCGAGCGCGACCGCGCTTTCGGCGTAGAAGGCTTCGAGCACGGCGATCTTGTTCACCGCCGCCTCGCGGCCTGCCGGCGATTCGAACAGCACCACGTCGCGCAGCTCGATTGCGCGATCGTGAACGCTGCCGCGGAAGTTGATCGCGTAGCGCTGCTTGACGCTGTTTACCTCGTTCACCGTGGCGAGCCGCGTCGCCACGCCGTCCATCTCGACGAGGCTGAATGCGCCGAGGCCGATCATGGCCGCGGTGATCGAGCCGAGCGCCAGAAGGCTCAGCTTACGCAAGGTCAGGGAAATCCTAGGCATTTTCATGCTCCATCTTCATCTCCGCCGCGGCATTCCGCCGGCGTCCGCTTGCAAGCCCGGGAGAGTCGGATGGTTCTGCACGACATAGCAAAGCCGTTCGCCAAAGCCTGGCGACGGCCCCCTAATTCCTCAGGTTTGTACGGACCAATTAGCGAAACAGCCTTTACGGCGCGTGAATCGCGCAAGAGCAGATCGGCCGGAGTTTACCTCTCGCGCGGCTTCGCCCGCGCCGTCGGCTCGGCGTTCGCCGGGTCCTCCGGCCAGGGGTGTTTCGGGTAGCGCCCGCGGAGGTCCTTCCTCACGTCGGCATAGGCGCCCGCCCAGAAGCCGGGGAGGTCCGCCGTCGTCGCCACGGGGCGGGCGGCGGGGGAGAGGAGTTCGAAGAGGACGGGCTCGCCGGAGATTTCGGGGTGGCGGGCGGTTCCGAACATCTGCTGGAGGCGGATGGAGACGGTGGGGCGGCCCGAGGCGTAGTCGATCCGCGTCTCCGTCCCGGTCGGGGCGCGGAAGCTCGCGGGGGCGAGGCGTGCGAGGGCGGCGAGGCCGTCCCGCCCGAGGCGGAATTCGAGCGCCTGGAGGGGGGCGAGCTTCGCGAAGGCCTCGGCGCTTCGCGCCTCGCCGAGGAAGGGGAGGAGCCAGGCTTCCGCCTCCGCGAGGAGCGCGGGTTCGTCCATGGCGGGGAGGGGGGCGCCGCGGGCGCGCGCCCATTCGGCGCGGGCGGCGAGGCCGCGCGCGGCCTCCGTCCAGCCGAGAGCTTCGAGGCCGAGATGGCGGAGCCCCTCAAGCGCGGCGGCGGCGAGCGCCTCGGGCGGGGCTTCCGGCCAGGGCCGCTCCTCCAGCGCGAGGGCGCCGAGCATGAGGCGGCGGCGAGCGCGGACGCGGCGCTCCCGCCGGGACCAGTCGCAGGTTTCCGCCCATGCGATCCGGCCTCCGAAGAGCGCCTCGATCTCCGCCCTGTCGATCCGGGCGGCGAGGCGGATGCGGGCCTCCGTCGCGTCGCCGTCGAGATCGGCGGCGACGAGGAAGGGCTCCGCCGCCAGCGGCTCCCCGGTGGGGAGGAAGGCGCCCTTGCCGCCCGAGAGGAGATGCCGCGCCTCGCCGTTCGGGCCGGCGCCGGGGCGGCGCATGGCGATCCGGTCCGGAAAGGCGCGGGCGAGGAGGGGGCCGGGGGCGGTTGCTCCCCCCTCCGCGCCGAAGCGCCGGGCGAGGCGGGCGGCCTCCGCTCCGATCCGGCGGAGCGCGCCCTCCGACGGGCCGTGGCGGGCGGGGGCGCGGAGCGCTTCGAGCCGGAGCGCGACATCAGCGCCGGCGGAGCGGAGGGGGTCGCGGTCTTCCAGCAGGGCGGCGAGGCGCGCGGCCTCGCCCCGCGCTTCGGGCGGCGCGGTCAGCATCATGTGGGCGAGGCGGGGATGTGCGGGGGCGGCGGCGAGCGCGCGGCCATGCGGGGTGATCCGCCCCGCGCCGTCCAGCGCGCCGAGATCGGCGAGGAGTCGCCGGGCCGCGGCCATCGCGCCCTCGGGCGGGGGGGTGAGGAAGGCGAGGTCGGCGGGCGCGGCGCCCCAGGCGGCGAGGTCGAGCGCCAGAGGGGCGAGGTCCGCGGTCAGGATCTCGGGCGGGGCGAATTCGGCCATCGCCGCCTCCTCCCCCTCCGTCCAGAGCCGGAGGCAGAGGCCGGGGGCGAGCCGCCCGGCGCGGCCGCGCCGCTGGTCCGCCTCCGCCTTCGCCGCGCGTTCGGTGACGAGCCGGGCCATGCCGGAGCCCGGATCGAACCGCGCGCGGCGGGCGAGGCCCGCATCCACCACGGCGCGCACGCCCTCCACCGTCAGCGAGGTTTCCGCGATGACGGTGGCGAGGACGATCTTCCGCCCCGCGGCGGGGGCGAGCGCGGCCTGTTGCGCGGCGAAGGGGAGCGCGCCGTGGAGCGGCAGCACCGCGGCCGGCGCCCCGGCGAGGGCGCGGGCGGCGCGCCCGATCTCCGCCGCGCCGGGGAGGAAGACGAGGACATCGCCCTCGATCTCCCGGAGCGCGAGGCGGGCGGCCTCCGCCGCCGCCTCCTCGATCCGCCCCGCGCCGCGGCCGATGCGCCGCGTCTCGACCGGGAACATCCGCCCCTCGGCGCGGACGATGGGCGCGCCGCCCATCAGCGCGGCGACCGGCTCCGCCGCCAATGTGGCCGACATGACGAGGAGGCGGAGGTCGGGCCGGAGCGCGGCGCGGGCCTCGAGCGCGAGGGCGAGGCCGAGATCGGCGTGGATCGAGCGTTCGTGGAACTCGTCGAAGATCAGGGCGGAGATGCCGGCGAGCGTGGGGTCGGATTGCAGCATCCGGGTGAGGATGCCCTCCGTCACCGCCTCGATCCGGCTTCCCGGCCTCGCCTCCCCCCGCACGCGCCAGCCGATCCGGGCGCCCGGCGCCTCGCCCAAGGTCGCCGCCATGCGCTCCGCCGTCGCGCGGGCGGCGAGGCGGCGCGGCTCCAGCATCAGGATGAGCCCCGCCGCCCAGGGCTCCTCCATCAGCGCGAGGGGGACGAGCGTGCTCTTGCCGGCGCCGGGCGGGGCGACGAGGACGGCGAGGCCGGGGCCCCGGAGCGCCTCCCGGAGCGCGGGGAGCGCGGCGGAGACGGGAAGCCGCGCCGCCTCCGCCGCGAAGCCGCTCATCTCAGCCGCCCATCGCCTTCCGCGCCATGTTCAGCGCCGTCGCCGCGAGGAAGAGCGCGAAGAGGAGCTTCAGCGGCCGCGGGTCCATCGAATGGGCGATCTTCACGCCCACGGGCGCGAAGAGCACCGTCATCGGCACGATGATCGCGAAGGCGGGGAGGTGGACATAGCCGAGCGCGAAATCCGGCCGGTTCTCCACCGCGAGGCCGGAGAGGACGAAGCCCGCCGCGGCCGGGACCGCGATGACGAGGCCGAACCCCGCCGCCGTCGCCACCGCGCGGTGGACGGGAAGGCCGAAAAGCGTGAGCGCGGGCACGCCGAACGTGCCGCCGCCGATCCCCATCAGGACGGAGGCGAAGCCCATCGGCGCGGAAAGGGCGGCGCCCTTCCAGCCGCGCGGCGGCGCTTCCCCGATGCGCCAGGACGCCCGCCCGAGCGCCATCCAGAGCGCGACGAGGAAGGCGAGCGCGCCGAAGATCAGCATGAGCGAGGCGCTTTTCAGCCGGTCCGCCGCGAGGACGCCGAGGAGGGCGCCGGCGCCCATGAAGGGCGCCCATGATTTCAGGACGGACCAGTCCACCGCCCCCTTCCTGTGATGCGCGGCCAGCGACCGCAGCGAGGTCGGCACGATGGTCGCCAGCGAGGTCGCGACGCAGACATGCATCAGCGTCTCCGGCGGATGGCCGAGCGCGGAGAAGACGGCGAAGAGCGCGGGCACGATCACGATGCCCCCGCCGACGCCGAGAAGGCCGGCGAGCACGCCCGCCGCCCCGCCAACGAAGAGGAGGAAGGCGACGAGCGCCAGCATGTCGGCGAGCGGCAGGGTCATGGCTTTGCTTTCAGGCTGCGTCCCGCGCGGGGCCTATCGCGCCGAGGGCCTCCTCCACAAGCTCCGGCCCCGCGCCGGGGAGATGCGACCGCTCGGACAGGACGCGCCGCCAGAGCCGCGCGCCGGGCCGGCCCTGGAAGAGCGTC
Source organism: Pikeienuella sp. (assembly GCF_046290545.1). Classification (NCBI taxonomy): domain Bacteria; kingdom Pseudomonadati; phylum Pseudomonadota; class Alphaproteobacteria; order Rhodobacterales; family Paracoccaceae; genus Pikeienuella; species Pikeienuella sp. The sequence goes on from NZ_JBKAGV010000018.1 coordinate 151,010, forward strand.
AGCATGTGGCGCGTGACGCGGTTGAGCCGCTCGCCCGCGGCAAGCTGCGCCTCGATATAGGGGAGCATGGCGCGCGCGGCCTCTTCCGGCGCGATCTCCCGCGCCGCGCCGAAGAGCCGCCGGTCCGCCGGCGCGAGGATCGCCGCCGGGTCGTGATAGGCGGCGCGACCGATCATCACGCCGTCGAACCCGGCGGCGAGATGCGCCTCCGCCTCGTCCAGCGAGCCGATCCCGCCGTTGAGGAGGATGGTCAGGTCGGGGCGCGCGGCCTTCAGTCGGAGGACGAGCGGATAGTCGAGCGGCGGCACCTCCCGGTTCTCCTTCGGGGAGAGCCCTTCGAGCCAGGCTTTTCGCGCATGGACCGCGAAACGGGAGACGCCGGCGGCGGCGACCGTATCGACGAAAGCGGGGAGGGCCGCCTCCGGCTCCTGCTCGTCCACGCCGATGCGGCATTTCACGGTGATCTCCGCCCGCCCCTCCGCCGCCTCGATCATCGCGGAGACGCAGGCGGCGACGAGCGCGGGGTCGCGCATCAGGCAGGCCCCGAAGGCGCCGGATTGCACCCGGTCCGACGGGCAGCCGACATTCAGGTTGATCTCGTCATAGCCGAAGGGCAGCGCCGCCCGCACCGCCGCCGCGAGCAGCGCAGGCTCGGAGCCCCCGAGCTGGAGCGCGACCGGATGCTCCTCCGGCGAATGGCCGAGCAGGCGATCCCGGTCCCCATGGACCACGGCGGCGGCGGTGACCATCTCCGTATAGAGGAGCGCCCGGCGCGAGAGGAGCCGGTGGAGGTAGCGGCAATGCCGGTCCGTCCAGTCCATCATAGGCGCCACGGCCAGTCTATGTATTTGATTTACTGACATTTTTCTTGTATCTTCAGTCCGTTGATCCAGTTTGCCCCTACGCCGGAACATGCCTCGACATCCCTGAATATCCCCGTCTGCGACGACTCACTGCACACATAGCGCACACGAAAATGGCCTCGATCACCAAGCTTCCCTCCGGCGCTTACCGGGTCCAGATCAGGCGGAAGGGCCGCTACGCAAGCGAGACGTTCCTTCGTCGCGACGATGCCCATAGATGGGCCCGCCAAGCCGAGACCCTGGTCGACCAGGGACAGCCGCCCAACCGATCATCCGTAGCCCGCCTGCACACGTTCGGCGATCTGGTGGACCTTCACATAGCCGATATGTGCGCCGTAGGGAAACCACCGAGACGCAGCAAGGCGGCGACCCTCACAACGCTCAAGCGTGACCTCGGCAAAGAGAAAATCGGGTGCCTGGATCGGCACAAGCTCATCGAGTACGGGCGCAGGCGTGCGGACCTTGGCGCCGGGCCCGTGACGCTGGGCATAGACATCGGCGTGATCAAGATGATCATGACCCATGCCGCCGCCGTCCATGGCCTCGAGATTTCAGTCGAAGGGGTCGATCTGGCCCGCGTGGCGCTGAAGCGTCTCGGTCTGATCGGCAAAGGTATCGAGCGCGACCGACGTCCTACCACGGCAGAATTGAACCGCCTGTTTCTTCGTTTTGACAAGAACGCGCGTCTGACGATGCCCATGACGCGCATCGTCCAGTTCGCCATCGCAACCGCCCTTAGGCTGGACGAAATCTGTCAGGCTGACTGGAGCGACCTCGACATTGACGGTCGGATGCTCCTTGTCCGCGATCGAAAGGACCCGCGCAACAAGGCCGGCAACGACCAGCGGATCCCGCTCTTCGCTGCAACAGGGTACGACGCCTGGGCCTTGGTGATGGCGCAGGCCAAGTATCTCGGGAAGGTTGAGGGTCAGATTTTCCCCTACAACTCAAGATCCGTCGGGACCGCGTTCCGCCGAGCCTGCGCCGACGCTGACGTCAGGGACCTTCACTTCCATGACCTGCGCCATGAAGGTACGAGCCGCTTGTTCGAGGTCGGTCTGTCCATCGAACAGGTTGCCTTGGTCACCGGACACAAGGACTGGAAGATGCTCCGCCGGTACACCCACATTCGCCCCGAAGCGCTGCACCGCCTCGTTGAAGCCCGTGCGCCCTATTCAGAGGGAACATTGCAGCAGAGTGGAGTGTGCCTTGTTGACTTGACATAACCGCTGGTCGTCTGGACAGGGGCGCGGGTATTGACGCGATAGCCGTCATTATGAAGGTCGGCGTCCATGCAGCGGTAGCCATAACCCTCGAACACGTTGGTGATGGCCCGGATCTTCGCTACGAACTGCCCGTCGCGAGGCCTGCATTCGGGCTTGATGCAGTAGGTGGATTGCGCGACGCTCGGGAGCTGGCCCCCACCGTAAGGAGAGGCTGCGGCGCCGCCCGTCACGGAAGCAGCCACACACCTCAGCTTAAGTCCGGAGCGAATCTTCCCTTCTTGGGAACTCGATCTCTCGCGCCTGCCGACCGACCATTCGCTCGAGGCACCCTTTGGCAGCGAGCAACACCACCGTTGCGCCGCCCTCGTCACGGGCGCCGACTTTCGATTTCTCAACCTTTCGAACTCAAGCGTTCGCACAGATCATGTTCCGCGCCAAATCTAGCCTGCGCGAGACGGCGTGGAAGGTCTCTCCAGCATGGTGCGCGACGACCTAGGTTTCGAATTCGTGCTGCAATCGTGTTTCGACTTGGCCCTTTTTACTTCAGAAGCCGGACTCCGGTAGAATTATTCCGCGTCAGTCTGTCCCCCCAAGGGGCGCACGCCATCAAGGGGGCTTCTTGAGCACCGGTCCACAGACATGGTCACATTTTGGAGTCCGAGCGCGTCGGCGCAGACTTCGCCGGCGCTGCCCTCTGCGCTTTCTTGAATCCCCGATCAGTCGCCATGAACCTTGCGAGCATGGGCGCGACGAGTCGGGCAGGGTCGAGATGCTGGCCGGTCTCGCGGGAGAGGGCCTCGGCATAGGCGGCGAGATCGCGGTGGACGCCGGCGGGGAGTTCGACGGCGAGCTTCACCGGCTTGTCGTCAGGGATGGCGCCGAGCTTCAGTCTGGTCATCGGATTTCTCCGAGGGGTTCGAGGATGAGATCGCGGGTGACCATGACTCGGACGGGAAAGCCCGGGCGGATGGTCAGGGTCGGGGGGATTGCGAGCTGACGGCGGACGATGTCATCGCCGGCGCGCCCGACGGTGCCCTGCGCCGCCTCGCGGATGGCGCGGGCGATGTCGTCCTCGCTCTCGAGCCCGGTCTCGAGCCCCAGGTTGAGGAGCGTGGCGAGGCCGGCGGCGAGGAGAATGCGGCCCCAGTGGTTGTCGACCTCGTCCTCGAGGCCGGCGGCGCCGGACGCGTCGGCGCCCGGTTCGCGCATGAGGATGATCGAGCGGCCGTCGGGCAGGATCAGGCGGGTCCAGACCAGGAGGAGGCGGGTCTGCCCGGCGGCGATGCGGCTGTCATATTCGCCGAGCAGGCGCGCGCCCTGCGGGATCAGGAGATAGCGGCCAGAGGGGCTGTCATATACAGGCGCGGTGACCTGCGCCGCGATCTGGCCGGGAAGGTCGGAGCGGAGGCCGGTGATCAGCGCGGCCGGGATGACGCTCCCCGCCTGCAGGATGTAGGGGCTCGGCGGCAGGGCGAGACGCTCGGGGCTGACCGGGTCGCGGCCCGTCGCCCGAGCCAGGAAGGCCTCTCGCGCGGCGACGGAATCCGATGCGCCCGGGCTGGAGGGGAGCGACGGCAAGCCGCCGGGACCAGCGGGCGCGGCGCTCCGAGCTGGCGCGCCGCCGGGCGGGACGGTCCGGGCCTCGGCGAAGAGCGCGCTGAGACGGGCGGACTCGATCTCCTGCAGGCGGCGCTGCTCGTCCGGGTCGAGAGGCGTCGGACCCGCTGTGACGGGCCCGGTTGGCACGGCGACGCCCCTCTCCTGCGCGGCGATGGTCGGTCTGCCGAGATAGCCGGGCAGCGGCGGGCCGAGACGAGGGATGTCGGCATAGGAGCCGGGCAGCGTCGAGAGGCCCTCGGCCTGCTGGACCCGGTCGGTGGAGTAGAGTTCGGCGTGCTCGTCGCCCCCGCGTCGATCCTGCAGCGCGACGATCAGGATCGCGCCGAGCCCGAGCCCGCCCATGGTCGCGGCGGTCGTGACGGCCTTGCGAGAGAGACGCATCACCCGCGGCGGATCGGGGCGGAGGCGCAGGTCCTCGGCGATCTCGGCCTCGGTCCGCGGGCGCGCCGGATCGGTGTCCGCACGGGTCACCGCCCCCGCTCCTCCGGTTCGGGCGCCTGGCGCGGCGCGGTCAGCCTGCGACCGTCGGTCCGCTCGATCCGCACCACCTCCTGTGGTTCGCCGCCGAGACGCAGCTCAGCCGCCGCGAAGAGACGGTCGACGATCAGGACGTCGCCATGCACACGGATGTTGGCGATCTCGGCCCCGCCATCCGGGCCGATCAAGAAGAGCGGCGGCATCTCGCCCTGCACGATCCCCGGCGGGAAGACCACATAGACGCGGCGACCGTCGTCGAAGACTGAGACCGGCCGCCAGGGCGGGCCGTCGCCGGAGAGCGCGTAGCGATGGCGGCGGTCGGCCTCGTCGGGGATGACGGGACGGCTAAGGATCGGCGGGCCTTTCGCGGCAGGCTCATCGGGATAGGCCCAGGCGATGGCCGGCATCCAGACCTCGTCGCTGGCGCGGAGCTCGACGTGATAGCTCCGCCGGTCGGTGCTGATCACGAGGTTGGTGACGATGTCGGGGCGCGTCGGCTTGACGAGGACATGGACCCGAGCGGTCCGGCCGGCCCCGCTCGTCGTGTCGCCGATGATCCAGCGCGCGGTGTCGCCCGCGGCGATGGGGCCCGGTCCGACAAGCCGCTCGCCGGGCTCGAGCGCGAGCGACGTGATCCGCCCCGGCGCGGCATGGACCTGGTAGAGCGCGCCCTCGGACCATGGGAAGACCTGCAGCGCGTTGTGATAGCCCTCGCGCCTGGGCTCGACGCGGGCGGCGGCGTTGGCGGCGAGGATGCGCGCCTCGACGGTCGCTGCGCCCGGATCGCCGCCGCGGGATGGTGTCCATGGGGGCGGGACATGGACGGGACGCGGCCGTTCCTCCAGCACGGGCGCCGGGGGCGGCGCCAGCGCGGGCAGGCGCTCGTCATAGGCGATCTGAGGCAAGGGCGCCGGGGCGCAGGCGGCGAGCGCGGTCGCGGCGAGGAGGAGGACGGGCAGCGGTCGCCGCGCGCTCATGACGCCGTCTCCCGCGACCAGTTGATGGCGTGGACGTAGACGCCGAGCGGGTTGGCGCGGAGCCGCTCCGCGTCGCGCGGCGTCTGGAGCGCCACGGTCAGGATCGCGGTCCAGCGCTCAGTCGCCGCGAGCTGGCCGTTGACATAGCGCCGCTCGATCCAGGCGACGCGGAAGCTCGTCTCCGAGGCGCGGATCACGCTCGAGATCTCCACCGCGACCTGGGTGTCGCCGAGCCGGGCGAAGGGATCGGCGATGCGGGCGTGGTCGTTCAGCGCCGCGGCCCCCCGGTCGGTGGCGAAGTCATAGGCGCGGAGCCAGTTCTGGCGGAGCACGATCGGATCGGCGGGTAGCTGGCGGACGTTCTCGACGAAGCGGGCGAGATGCCAGGCGATCTGCGGATCAGTCGGGCGATACTCGGCCGGCGCCGGGGCGACGGCGCGCGCGGCGCCGAGCCGGTCGACCTCGACGACGTACGGAACGACCCCGCCCCGGGTCGACTGCCAGACCAGCGCGGCGGAGAGTCCGGCCGAGAGCGTCAGACAGCCGAGCGCCATCAGCCGCCAGTTGCGGGCCTGGACGCGGGCGGAGCCGATGCGCTCGTCCCAGACCTGCGCGGCCTTCTGGTAGGGCGTGACCGGCTCGGGCGTGACGCCGTAGCGGGAGGAGGGTCGTCGGAACATGATCAGGACCTCTCGGTGAGGCTGACGGAGGCCCCGCCGCCGCCTTGGTCGCCGGAGCGGAGCGCATGGGCGGCGGTGACGAGGCCGTGATGGAGGCTCTGCTGACGCTTCATCCGCCGCGCCCAGGCGGGCGGGCCGTCAGCGGGGGGTGAGGCGAGTGACGACGGCGCGGCGCCGGTGAGGGCGGCATGGGCGGCGCTGCGGCCTGACTGTGCGCTCTCCGACAACGCGCGGCGGAGCGGGCTGACGGCGGTCAAAGCCGCTGCGCGACCCGTCGCCATGGTCCCGCCCGCGGCCTTGCCAGCCGGGGTTGCGCGGCCGGCGGCTCCGAGCTCGAAGGCCGAAGCGCCGCCGGCGCCGAGCGCCGTGGCGCCGCGGACCGCCGAGCCGGCGGCGCCGAGACCGATCCGCGTCGCGGCCGCGCCGCCGACCGCCGCGCCGCCGACCGCAAGGCCGGCGCCGACCGCGGCCCCCGCGCCGAGCTGCGGGCCGCCCGAGACGATGCCGTTGGCGATTCCGGGGCCGAATATGCCGAGCGCGAGGATCGCCAGCGCGCCGAGGACGATCGACATCGCCTCCTCGATCGTCGGCGGGCCGGCGAAGCCGGCCGTGAACTCGCCGAAGATGGTCGAGCCGATGCCGACGATGACCGCGAGGACCAGCACCTTCACACCCGAGGAGATGACGAGGCCGAGGACCCGCTCGGCCATGAAGGCGGTCTTGCCGAAGAGGCCGAAGGGCACGAGCACGAAGCCCGCGAGCGTGGCGAGCTTGAACTCGATCAGCGTGACGAAGAGCTGGATCGCGAGGATGAAGAAGGCGAGGAGCACGACGGCCCAGGCGAACATGAGGATCGCGATCTGGACGAAGTTCTCGAAGAAGGCGGTGAAGCCCATCAGGTCGGCGACGGCGGAGAGGATCGGTCGCCCGGCCTCCAGCCCGACCTGCGCGATACGGCCGGGTTGCAGGAGCTCCCCTGCCCCGATGGCGCCGCCTGTGGCCAGAAGGCCGAGCCCGGCGAAGCTGTCGAAGACGATCCGGGCGAGGTCGCTCCACTCGCCGATGATGTAGGCGAAGATCCCAACGAAGAGGGTCTTCTTCACGAGCCGGGCGATGATGTCCTCATCCGCGCCCCAGGCCCAGAAGAGCGCGGCGAGCGTGACGTCGATCACGATCAGCGTCGTGGCGAGGAAGGCGACGTCGCCGCCAAGGAGGCCGAAGCCCGAATCGATATAGGTCGCGAAGACCTCCAAGAAGCGGTCGATGACTCCGACGCCGCCCATCGGTCACTCCGCCCCTGCCGGCCGCGCTGGCCCCGTCGCCGTCTCGGGCGGCGGACCGAAGAAACGCCTCCGGGCCTCCTCCCAGGCGGCTCGGCATCCTTCCAGCGCCGCCTCGTCGCTCGGCGCGACCGTCCGGCAGCGGGCCAGCGTCCCGGCAAGCGCAGTCGTCACGGATTTGTCCGCCGCGATCGCCGGTCCGGCCTCCCCCGTGACGGCGACCTCCGCGAACTCGAAGGCGGCGGCGAGGACGGCGAGCCCGCCCATGCCGAGCGCGAGCGCGCGGAGGGTGGAAGCGGTTCCGAGCGGCATCGCCTCACTCCCCGAAGAGCCGGACAGGGCTCGGCTCGTAGCCGCCGCCATAGTCGAGGAAGCGGGCGAGAGCCTCGCGCGCCTGAGCCTCCGCCGAGGCGGCGCGGACGGCCTCCATCGTGACGGCGCGATTCTGCGCCGCGATGGCGGCGGCGAGATCGGAGAGCTGCGCCGATTGCAGCGCCAGCAGCTGGTTCCCGGCCTGCGCCGCCTGCAACGCGCCGACCGCGCCCTGGCTCTCGCGGACGAGGGCGCCCATCTCGGCGCGGGAAGCCTCGATGTTGCCGACGACGCCGGCCTGCACGCGGAGCGCCGCCTCGAAGCCCGCGACCGACATCTCCCAGCGCCGCCGCGCGCCGTCGATCATTGCGTCGAACGCGCCCTGCGCCGCTGCGGCGCCGTAGTCCTCCGAAAAGGCCTCCTCGATGGCGGCGACGTCGAAGGCGAGCCCGCCGGCCCCGTCCAGCAGCGCCTGCGTCTCGCCGACCGCCTCCCGCAGCCGCGCGAGCGAGGAATGCGGCAGATGCGCGAGGTTCAGCGTATCGTTCATCAGCATGCGCGCCTCATTCTGCAGCTGGGCGATCTGGTTGTTGATCTGCTCGAGCGCCCTTGCGGCGGAGAGGATGTTCTCGGCGTGGTTCCGCGGGTCGTAGACGATCCTCCCGCCGCCGCCGAAGAAGGCCAGCGCAGGCGTGGTCAGCACGGGCGTCAACGCCAGCGCGCCGACGAGCGCGGTTGCGGCGAGCTTCCGGGACGGGCGGTCAGGCGTGCGGGTCATCTGATGTCTCCTTGTCGACAGGTTCTGTGGGTGATGGGGCCGCCTCGGGGCCGAGCAGGTCGACTGCCCAGTCGAGGCCGCGATGCCGCAGCCAGGCGGCGGGAAAGCCCGCGCGGCCGTGATTGGTGAGGATCTCGGTGATGGCGGTCTGGTCGGCCTTGGCAGAGGCGGCGGTGAAGGCGAGGGCGACCTCACCGAGGCCGAGCGCGAAGAGCCGGTTGCCGCGCCGCGACTGGCAATAGTAGTCGCGCTTCGGGATGGCGCGGGCGAGGATCTCGATCTGCCGGTCGTTCAGGCCGAAGTTCCGGTAGATGCGCGCGATCTGCGGCTCGAAGGCCCGTTCGTTCGGCAGGAAGACGCGCGTCGGGCAGCTCTCGACGATCGCGGGCGCTACAGCCGAACCGTCGATATCGGCCAGCGACTGGGTGGCGAAGACGACGAAGGCGTTCTTCTTCCTGAGCGTCTTCAGCCATTCGCGGAGCTGCGCGCCGAAACTGGCGTCGTCGAGCGCGAGCCAGCCCTCGTCGATAAGGATCATCGTCGGCCGCCCGTCGAGCCGGGCCTCGATCCGGTGGAAGAGATAGGCGAGGACGGCGGGCGCCGCAGGCGAGCCGATCAGCCCCTCGGTCTCGAAGGCGAGCACGTCCGCCGAGCCCAGCGCCTCGGCCTCGGCGTCGAGCAGCCGCCCGAACGGGCCGCCGAGGCAGAATGGCTTCAGCGCGCGCTTCAGCTCGGTCGATTGCAGGAGGACGGAGAGACCGGTGAGTGTGCGCTCCTCGACCGGGGCCGAGGCGAGCGAAGTCAGCGCCGACCAGAGGTGATCGCGCGCCACGGGCTCGATCATCGCGCCATCGCGGCCCAGCATCCCCGCGAGCCAGTCCTGCGCCCAGGCGCGCTCCGCCGCCTCGTCGATGCGGGCGAGCGGCTGCAGCTGGACGGAGGGCGCCTCGTCGGCGAGCGCCTCGCCGAGATTCTCCCAGTCCCCGCCCATGGCGAGCGCGGCGCAGCGGATCGAGCCGCCGAAGTCGAAGGCGAAGATCTGCGCGCCCGGATAGCGGCGGAACTGAAGCGCCATCAGCGCCAGCAGCACCGACTTGCCCGCCCCGGTCGGGCCGACGATGAGGGTATGGCCGACATCGCCGACATGGGTGGAGAAGCGGAACGGGGTCGAGCCCTCGGTCTCGGCATGAAAGAGAGGCGGGCCGTCCAGATGGTCGTTGCGCGCGGGCCCCGCCCAGACCGCGGAGACCGGGATCATGTGCGCGAGGTTCAGGGTCGAGATCGGCGGCTGGCGGACATTGGCGTAGAGATGGCCGGGCAGCGAGCCGAGCCAGGCGTCGAGCGCGTTGAACGTCTCGGGGATGCAGGTGAAGTCGCGGCCCTGGACGATCTTCTCGGCGGTCTTGAGCCGCGCCTCGGCCGCTCGGGGATCTTCGTCCCAGACCGTGATCGTGGCGGTGACATAGGCGGCGCCGGCGAGATCGGCGCCGAGTTCCTGCAGCGCCGCGTCGGCGTCGGCGGCCTTGTTGGCGGCGTCGCTGTCAAGAAGCGTCGAGGCCTCGTTGGTCATCACCTCCTTCAGGATCGCCGCGACCGACTTCCGCTTGGCGAACCACTGGCGGCGGATGCGGGTGAAGAGCCGGGCGGCGTCGGTCTTGTCGAGACAGATCGCGCGCGTCGACCAGCGATAGGCGAAGGCCTGACCGTTGAGCTCGTCGAGCAACCCCGGCCAGGTCGCGCTCGGAAATCCCAGGATCGTGAGGGTGCGGAGATGCATCGCGCCGAGCCGCGGCGCGAGCCCGCCGAGGAGCGGTTCGTCCGCGAGCACCGCATCGAGATGCATCGGCGTCTCGGGGACGCGCACGCGCTGGCGGCGGGTCGAGACGGTCGAATGGAGATAGGTCAGGGTCTCCTCGTCGCCGAGCCAGGCGACCTCGGGCATGAAGCCTTCGAGAAGATCGAGGAAGCGGTCGGTGCGGCCGGTGAACGTGGCGAGGAGTTCAGCGGGCTCGGCTCCGCGCGCGGGCGCGTTCTCGATCAGCCAGCCGCCGGCGCGGCGAACCTCGTCTGCCGGCGGCATCCAGACCAGCGTCAGAAAATACGCGCTCTCGAAATGCCCCTGTTCCTCTTCGAACTGCGCCCGTCGCTCTGCGTCGACCAGCGCTGAGACCGGGTCGGGGAAGTCGGAGACCGGGTAGTCCTGCGCGGGAATCCGCTGCGCCTCGACGAAGACCGCCCAGCCGGAGCCGAGGCGTCGCAACGCCGCGTTGAGTCGGGCGGACGTGGCGACCAATTCGGCAGGCGTGGCGGAATCGAGATCAGGCCCGCGGAACCGGCCGCAGCGCTGCAGCGAGCCGTCTTTGTTCAGGACGACGCCCGGCGCGACCAACGCCGCCCAGGGCAGGAAATCCGCCAGCGAGGCAGGTTTGGCGCGATACTCTGCGAGGCGCAGCATCGTTTCAGACCCCGAACCAGGCTGGGTAACGGAGATGTCGTCGCGCCGCCTCGGCGATCTGCGGGTCGCGTTTTGCAGCCCAGACAGCGAGTAAATGGCCGACGATCCAGACGACCAGACCGACCAACCAGAGCCGCAGCCCCAAACTGATCGCGGCGGCGAGCGTGCCGTTGGCGATGGCGACGGCGCGCGGCGCGCCCGCGAGCAGGATCGGCTCTGAGAGCGCCCGGTGAACGGGGGCGTAGTAGCCGGGGACGTCGGTCGAACGGTCCATCTCAGATCAGCGCCCCGCCGCCGAAGGAGAAGAAGGAGAGAAAGAAGCTCGAGGCCGCGAAGGCGATGGAGAGGCCGAAGACGATCTGCACCAGCCGCCGGAAGCCGCCGCCTGTGTCGCCGAAGGCGAGCGTCAGGCCGGTCACGATGATGATGATCACGGCGACGATCTTGGCGACCGGACCCTCGATCGATTCGAGGATCGTCTGCAGCGGCGCTTCCCAGGGCATGCCGGATCCGGCGGCCAGCGCCGCATCGGGGACGAGAAAGGAGCCAGTTGACAGGGCGACGGCGCCAGCGAGGGCAATGGAGGACAGGTGTGGGATCATGAGGCGTCTCCGGATGTGGGGGTGAGCAGGTCTTCGATCGCGTAGTCGCCTGCCTGCGTCAGCCCGGCGACCCCGGCGAGTTCGTTCAGCCGCCGTGCGGCGCCGCGCCCCGTGAGCACCGCGACGAGGTCGATGGTCTCGGCGATCAGCGCTCGGGGCACGGTGACGACCGCCTCCTGGATCAGCTGCTCCATCCGGCGGAGCGCCCCGAGCGCCGAGCTGGCATGGATCGTCCCGATCCCGCCGGGATGGCCGGTGCCCCAGGCCTTCAGGAGATCGAGCGCCTCGGCGCCGCGCACTTCGCCGATGGGAATGCGGTCAGGGCGCAGGCGGAGCGAAGAGCGGACGAGATCGGACAGCGTCGCCACCCCGTCCTTCGTGCGAAGCGCCACGAGATTGGCCGTCAGGCACTGGAGCTCGCGGGTGTCCTCGATCAGCACCACGCGGTCCGCAGTCACCGCCACTTCAGCCAGCAACGCGTTGGTCAGCGTCGTCTTGCCGGTCGAGGTCCCGCCCGCGACGAGGATGTTGGCCCGGGCGGCGACGGCGTGGCGGAGGAGCTCTGCGGCGTGCGGCGTCATGATCCCCGCCGCCGCGTAATCCCACAGCGTGAAGACGGCGACCGCCTGCTTGCGGATGGCGAAGGCCGGAGCCGCGACGACCGGCGGGAGCAGACCCTCGAACCGCTCGCCCGTCCCGGGCAGCTCCGCCGAGACCCGCGGCGCCCCGGCATGGACCTCGGCGCCGACATGGTGCGCCACCAGCCGGATGATCCGCTCGCCGTCCGCTGCCGAGAGCCGAGCGCCGGTGTCGGAGAGCCCCTCGGTCAGCCGGTCCACCCAGAGCCGGCCGTCGGGGTTCAGCATCACTTCGACGATTCCGGCATCCTCCAGCCAGGCCGCGACCTGCGGCCCGAGCGCCGTGCGCAGCATCCGTGCGCCGCGCATCGTGGCTTCCGGGTGGAGGGTGGCGACGGACATGTACGGCTCCGTGGTGGATCACGGGGCCGATTAAGGGGAGAGGAAAGACCGGCGGCGCAACAGCGGTGAAGGCGTAGAAGGGCCGGGGCGCGTAAAGACAGGGGAGTGGGGTGAGGCGATCGAGCGTCAACCTAAAGGGCTCAGATGCAAGAGAAGCTGAGTCCCCGAACTTTTCCTGCTGCGACCACTTCAGCTCAAGATTGCCTCACAACGGCACTACTGTTCCGGGCGGCGAGACAAACAAAATGCGCAAGCAGACCCGGGACTGCCGAGAAAGGACGGTGCACGCATGCTAAGCCTGATCTGCGGGCCGAAGGCCAAGGTCGAGTGTTGCCACGCGCTGCGTGGCAAGGAGGCCGCCCGTGTGTTCTGGTGATGCCAGCGCCGCGCTCTTGGTCATGCTGCGCCGCCTCAAGATGCACAGCATGCGCACCGCTTGGTGGCAACGCGTGACGCCATTCGCTTCACGCGATCGCACGCGGACCGCGCAGAACGACGCTAACGCGCGGCGAGGATGAGTGAAAGCATCAAAGGCACCGCGTTGAGGGTGGTGATAGCGGCGACCGAGGAGAACAGCCAAGATGCGCCGCTCATAGAGCAAGCCCCGAAGACTAAAACACCACTAAAAAGTGCCATTATCAGGGTCTGCGACAATCGCAGACGTCGGGGCTGGTCGGCGTGGGATCTTTTGACAACGCACTCGGTGGCAGAAGGCGGAACATGCTTCATAGGCGCTTCTCCTGCGACGCGCCTTACCGTGCCCCGAACTCATCTAATCCCGATATCGTATTTATGCTGTAGAGGGTAATTCTTGTGCTTAGCATCGAGGCTGGAGTGGCGCGCGGTGGCGCTGCGCAAAGCGATAGGGCCGGGGGGCGTCGGTGAGGCGCCTGTGTCAGCGCTGACGGCTCGCCGGGTGCGGTAGGGTGGAATGCGTCACGCCGGGCACCTCGCCCGAGGGCAGAGCGCTTTCGGGCGCGTTGTTTCCTTTCACTTTCCAGCCCGCGGGAAACCGCTGGAGGCTTGCCGATACGACAACGGGGAGCACCCTTGCGGTGCGATCGGCTAACAGGTCTCTATCGCACCCGTGAGCGGCGACGGCTCATCCGGCTGACCGTCGTCGTGAAGCCCTAGAATTCCATCCTCATACACTCGCATGATTGGTTTCAATTTAAAGATATTCCGCCATCTCCGGACTCTGAAGCGCCGGGTTGGCGGTTGGGCCAGTATCGATCCGCCAACGGCGCCAATGATCTGGGCAGCACGATACATGCACCGTAAGCGCGACAGGGCCACAACGCCAAGCTGACCGACGCGTGCGGGTCGTCGATCCCGCTTATGCCCTCATCGGACATAAGCATAATACCTATTTAAGTCTTATGACTTCGTAAACCATTGTGACTGTCAACTCTTGCCGCGTAAAGAGTATCCATGATCACGGTGTCAAGAGTGTCTCAAATAACGTCTCGCTTCAGCGCAGTGTTCGCGCGCCTGGTGCTGCTGGTGATTGGCGTCTCGGTGGTAATCGGCTTAGTCGCGGTATTTATCGACATGCGGCTTCGTGCTGCGGATCGCCTCGAAATGCTGGAGGAACGCGCGGCGGTTGCGGCGAAAATGATCGACTCTCGAATTGTCGAGAGCCTCGGCGTGTTGCGGTTCTGCGCGACGTCGCCGCATCTTTTGAGCACGGTTAATCTATCGGCGTTCGCGGATGAATGCGGCAGGGCGCACGATGTGTCGGGGGGATGGGTTGTTCTGATCGAGGTCGGCGAGACCCATCGTCAGATCGTCAACAGCCGCGTGCCGGCGGACGGTCAGCTCCCCCCGCCGTATCCGCGCAGCGAGGAACGCGAAACATTGCTCGCCCTCGAAGCGCGAAGCCGAGCCGTTGGCGGGCCCGCGATCAGCGACGCCTTCTTCGGCAGGGTCCTCGATGCTCCGGTAATGGCCGTCGGGCAACTCGTGACGCTGGCCGATGGCCGCGAGACGATGCTCTACAGCGGCATCGAGGCGGCGACGCTGTCTCGCCTGCTCGAGGTTTTCGCCGGCGCAGGCCACGACCAGTGGGAGGACAAGGGCTTCCTGGGGCTGGTGGATGGATCTTTGCGCGCTGTGGCGCGGTCGGAGGACTCGGAGGCGCGGCTCGGTATGCCTGCGCCTTCGTGGTTCGCTGCGCTGACGGCGGCGCGCTCGGGGAGCGCCGCGAACGTCTCCGGACCGCATCCCGATGATCCGCGACTCGACATCGGTTTTCGCCATCTCGAGACCGCGACAGGATGGGTGGCGTTCGCAGGTTCATGGAGATCTCCAAACCCGCTCGAAGATTTCACAATGGCGTCCTGGCCGTCTGCGCTTGCCTTGGCGGCCGGACTGTTCGCGGTGGGTGCGCAGTTTCTGTGGTGGCGGCAAGAGCTGCTCGAGGCGCAGGTGAAGGCGCACGAGAAGGAGCGTGAGGCCGCAGTGATCGCGGATCGGGAGCGAGCGCGCGTGATGGCTGCGACAGCGCACGAGATTCGCGGCCCGGTGGTCGCTCTCCTCGGGGCGCTCGAGCTTGGGCGCACTGCAATTCGGCCAGACCTTTATGCCTCTGCGACACGAGCTGGCGAGGGCGTCTTGCGGTTGGTGAACGAGTTGCTGGAAGTCTCCCGGATCGGCGCGCGAAAGATGACGTTTCACCCCGCGCCGACAGATCTGGCGGCCGCGATCCGCGACGTTGTCGCCCGCCATGAGAACGCGGCGGCGGCCAAGTGCCTTGAGTTGACCGTCAAGACGCCTGACGCGCCCCTGCCATTGCTGAATGTCGACCAGTTGCGCTTGGAGCAGATCGTCGAAAATCTTGTGTCGAATGCCGTGAAGTTTACTGCGCGCGGTTTCGTCAGGGTTGTCCTGATGGGGGCGCGGGCAGGCGCGAATTGCGTTGAGGTGATTCTGACCGTGTCGGACACCGGCCCCGGTGTGCCGCTCTTCATGCAGGAGAAGATTTTCGACGAGTTTTCCAGATTCGAGTCCAGCAAAGTCGAACGTAAAGCCGGCGTCGGCCTCGGATTGGCGATCGCGCGCGGCCTTGCCCGGGCAATGGGGGGCGATATCACTTTTGTCTCGAGAGCGGCCGGCGGATCGGTTTTCCGTGTCTCGCTGAGGTTGCCGGTCGCCACGGCCGCTCGAGTCTCCGCCGGCGAAGAGAGCCAAGGGCTTCTTAAGGGGCTGCGGATCGTGCTGGCCGAGGACGATCCCATCATTCGGGAGATCACGGCGCGTCGGTTGCGGATTGCCGGCGCCGAGGTGTTCGAAGCGGAGGATGGTGCGACGGCCGTGACGACGATTTCGCGCTTTCGGCCCGACGTGGCTCTTCTTGATCTGGAGATGTCGATCCTGGATGGCATCGGAGCCGTCCTCCGCTTGCGCAACAATACGGCGCTCGGCGGATTGCTGGTCTTTGGCCTCACCGCCTACGGCGTTGGACCGAAGGTTGCGGCCGCCCGCGCGGCGGGGATGGACGAAGTGCTCATCAAGCCGTTGCAGCTGGAGGTGCTGGCGCAGAAGGTGAGAAGCGCCCTGGGCGACCGTGACCTCGCGAAGAAGCGTGATGCGGCAAGTCAGGCTTCGAGCATCTGAAACAGAGGCGATGGATTTTAGCCGCGTTCGCGCGCCGACGAGACTGGTCCCCCGGAGACGTGGTCCTTCCCGACGCAGGCCTTTGTGCCAGCTGGGGAATGAAGGAACACCCTATCATCGACCGGCGCGGTCCCGCGCGCATGTGCGGCATTAACCGCCGGACAGCCTCTTCGCGGGCTATCTCGCAATCGCCGCCGGACGCGAGACTGCAGACGGTCTCGACGGCCCGCGCAATGACCCGGCGTTCGAGATGGCGCTCGGCAAGGCCCGGAGGCGGCCCTCGGGCCAGCAAGACGTCCGTGTCGCGCCTGGAGAACGCGCCCGACCTCCGCGCCGATCCTTGTCTACACCGGCAAGCGCCCCTCGGCCCAGGCCACGAACTCGCTCGCCCTCTCGCCGCAAACCGCGGAATGCCACTCCTATCGCGGCAACGTGGTCAGGCTCGTTCGGGAATGCGGGTTTATTTTTGGCAATATTACTTACCAATTACCGAAAATTAAACCCTATATTATGCTTTCCCGACTTACTAATTCCAGTCAGTCAAGCAAAAACTCCTTCACGCGACGGAACACTTCCGCGCGGGTATCAGCCGTGATGCTGTATCCCACACCCTTGATGGCTTTGATTTCAGCCCAAGGCGCGTCAGCTCGTATATTGTGAATCACGACGCGCAGAAGGTTCCTTCCGCGACTTGTATCGCCGATTAACGCTTCCGAGGTGACAACGCCGGGATTGGATGCCAATTTGGTGACAATGCGCGCCTGCTGGGGACTGAGGCCAAGAGCCGCCCCCACCTGCCTGGGATCGAGGCTCTTCAGCTCTATCAAAGCTCGCAGCGCCTCCTCGGCTTTCTCGGCGCGCTGCCGGTACTCATCGCAGGCCGGGCAGTTCATTGGGTTCTTTTTGTCGACGCCTTCAATGGGGCCTACGCGCATCGCTGTAAACCCTTTCTACCTTGTTCAACTGCCCGCGTGCGCGTCTAAGGCGGCCCGGCGCAAGTGGCTTTTGAGCATGTTCTCCCCACTCCATGCCTTGCTCCGGCTGGTGGCCGTAAGACAGCCACCAGCCAGTTCCACTCTGCGACCGTAGCAACTAGCAACTACGCTCCCTCCTACCCCGTCCACTTTTCTTGCGGATCTGTTCTACACAAAGCTACATCACGCTCTAGTGTATTCACCCAGATTTTTTGCTCATTGAAATAGTATATTTGTTTATCTGCAGGGATTACGGTTGCATGTTTCGCGTGAAGGCGGGCGCCGTTTTCACGGGATCGCGGACGGGTCCGGTAGCGCCCCTTGGGGGGGTGTATGAACGCCAGCTTTCGGAGAGGCCCGGTCTCGATCAGGCGGCCACTGTGGGCAGCCCGTGATTGGGAGTATCCGTGATGGGGGCGAGAGATTACAGCCCCACGTACCGCCGCGCCACGGTCCACTCGTCATTGGTCTCCAGCATCAGCGCGCCGACCAGGCGGATGATCTCGTCGTTGTTCGAGAGTGAGGGCCATCGCCCTACCGCCGACGACGACCGAACGACGCTTGATCTTCTTGTCGACGCGCTTCAGCGGCTTCGTTGAGGCGATCTGCGGCCAGTGCTCACCTGGGAAGTCCATATAGGCGAGCACATCGTCTCTCGAGCCGTCCATCAGGGCGGCGAGCGTGGGCAGTTTATCGCGCGGCGGTGAGTGGGGAGCGTGGCCCCGGTGGGGCCGCGTAAGCCTCGCGAACGCGACCACGTCCCACTGGACGACAACCTCGACCTTGCTCTCCTGGGCGAAGATCGTCTTGAGCATGGTGGCCACGGCGCAGCGCTGCTTGGCGGGCGCAGGGACCAGGTCGTTGCGCATCCAGTGAACGCGGCACCTCTGGTGCCTGGCGGCTGACACCCGTCGCGCGGCGGCGCGGAGCCCCTTGTGATCGTCAGCGATCACCAGCCGGACGCCGCGCAGGCCCCGGTCGGCGAGGCTGCGGAGTAAGTTGGTCCAGGACACCTCGGCCTCGGAATGGCCGGCGTGCACCCCCAGCACCTTTCTCTTGCCGTCCTCGTTGACGCCGACGGCCACTGTGAAAGAACGGCTGACAATCCGGCCGCCGTCGAGCACCTTGATGTAGATGGCGTCGAGCCAGAGGTAGGGCCATTACCCCTCAAGCAGGTGCTGCAGGAAGGCGTTCACCCACACGTCTACGGCGACGCAGAGCCGCAACACCTGGCTCTTGGACATGCCGCCCGCGCCCATAGCCTTCACCAGATCGTCGACGGAGCGGGTGGACACGCCGTGGACGTAGGCCTCCTGTATGACTGCCACCAGCGTTCGCCCGCTCACTCGGACCGCTGGCGTTCGCGGGCTCACTCTCGGCTGTACGGCGCGGCTCCAGGAAGCTCGGTAAGCAGTTGCCCTCGCGCAGCTTCGGGAGCTCCAGCGCGATCAGACCGGCATGCGTGTGGGTCTGCAGGTGGGGTGTTTCCGCCGCGCCGATCTTCCGGGCATGCCCAGATCGGCGCTCCGGCGCTCAGACTGGGGAATTTTCAAACGGCACTTTCGAGGAGTTTACGCTCGGCACACACACCGCGCGCCGAAGCGCGAGATCGTCGAGGCGATCCTCTATCTGTTGCGCGCCGGCTGCTCATGGCGGCTCCTGCCGCATTATTTCCCGCCGTGGCAGACAGTCTACTACTACCTGCGGCGCTGGGAGCGCGAAGGAGTGTGGGCGCGGGTCCACCACGCCCTCGCCGTCGCGGACCGGGAGCGGGCCGGACGGGAGGCCTCGCCCTCCGCCGCGATCATCGACAGCCAGACCGTCTTCGCGGACGGCGGCTATGCCGGACGCCTTGTCGACTGGGCGAAAGACAAGACCCACGTCGCCCTCTAGATCGTGCGCCGGATGCCCTGGATGAAAGGCTTCGTGGCCATTCGCCGCCGCTGGGTCGTCGAGCGCAGCTTCGTCTGGATCATGAAATGCCGCCGCCTCGCCCGAGACTACGAGAAGCTCACCAGCGTCGCCAAAACCCTCATCGCCGCCGCCGCCGCCGCGACCCTCATCAGGCGATGGAAGTGAGCCTTCTCAAACACGCTCTAAGCAAAACACTGAATGACAATAGTTCAGTACCCCGCTACGAAGCTGAGTGATTATTGAATTTGTGATTTATACGAGCGGAGGTTTTTTAACTGTTAAAAAAGAAAATACAAAACGCCTTAGGGTGGAATTTAAGGCATAGCGATTTGACAAAAGCATATCTGGCGAAATTTCCTGTTAGTCGAGTGCAAAGGAGCGTAGTGCGTGTTGAGACTAGAAAAAGTAGATGCATCTTTGGGTGCACGGCTGCGGCGTATGAGGATCCGTGCGGGGATCTCACAATCTGATATTGGGAAAGTATTGGGCTGTACCTACCAGCAGGTTCAAAAGTACGAGGCTGGCACTAACCGCATCAGTCTCGTCTCGCTCGTAAGGATTTCCAGGTTCTATAAAAAATCGATCAGCGAACTATTGGATGATGTTGAAATAAGCTCAATATCCGACTGTGTCAATTACACGCTTGACGACATACAAACACTGCAAAAGCCTGAGCTTGATTTGATCAATGCATACAGGGCCATCGAGGATCCGATCCGGCGCAGCAAGATCCTTGAACTTGTAAAGGCGATTTCTGATCTCAATCACATCGTGGATAACGACAGGTATTCCGAGAAGACAGGTTCCATGTAGAACTGAGAAATTAGGCGTTTTGCCGCCATAAATTTCGACTTTGAGTCTCAGCGCTGCCGGCGCCCTCTATTTCAAGGTGCGTGTATTCGTAAAGCGCCTGCCCTTCCAATTCGTGGCGGTCATCGCGGACAACAAGTCTCGCGGGCGGCCTGCATTTCTTAACAGGAACGTCTTGAGCCGACTCGGACCGCGCGCCCAACCGGTGATTGGCCCACATCCGTGAACCTTTTAGCGCAAGTCGCCGCAGCGAGCGGCGCAATTCCCATGGAACCGCGGTGCGATGCCGGCGCACGCCGCCCTGGAGTCGCTCGATCAGCTGTGCTCGCAGCCCAATGCAGAACGGTTTGCCCGTTGCTGACCTGAACATTTATCTTGAATTCAGTATATCACAGCCGAGTCAAACCAATAAATACAAATGAATAAAGGCTTCTTTACGCACTAGATAAGCATTATACTTATACCAAGTAAAACTTATGTGTGTCTTGATAGGCGAAACGTGTATATAATTTTGCTTATAGCGACGTAATCTCTCGCCCAGTTGATGTTACTAGGAGCAGTCAGGTGCGTCGAAGATCACAAGTGACGACCGCGGCGCTGGCAGGGGCGATGCTGGCCAGTCTCGGTGCATATGCGGGTGCGCAGGAGATGCGCTACACTCCGAACCTGCCGCAGTTCGGCGGTCTCAATGGCCAGACTCCGGCTCGACCGTCCTCGCGGGCGGCGGTGTCGGCACGGTTTCTCAATAGCGCACGCTTTGGTCCGGGGCGTGCCCGAGAGCGCGCCCCGGATTATCCACGCAACTTGACGGTGAGGCCCATGACCGCTCTCGTTTCCCTCCGGATGGCCCTGTTCCCGCTTCTGCTCGCCGCGCCTGCGCTCGCGAATGAGGCGCGCATCCAGCAGGGCGGCGGCGCGATCACGGATTTTCGGTTGGAGCAGGCGCCTGGCGGCGGTCACTGGCTCGGCGGCGTCGAGACCTCTACGCTTCCCGCGGAGCCGGGCGATCTCGTCTTCAAGGCGGCGGGGCCGGCGGCCATGACGGGGGATTTCTCCAAAGTTCACATCGCTCAGAGCGGCGTCGGCGGCAGAGTCGGCCTTGATGTCGACGCTGACACTTTGGAGATCGACATCAGCACCGCAGGGGCCGACACGGTGCTCCTCTACGCCCGCGCCGGCGATCTGTCCTCGACGGTCGAGGCGTCCGGCGTCGGCGCGCGCACCGTGAACCTTTACGTCAACGCGGCGGGCGAGACCGTCTCCCACGACCTGACGCTGAGCGGCGCGGGCGACCTCATGGTGAATGTCAGCCAGACCGCCGCGGCGTCTCTGTCCGTGGACATCACGGCGCTCGGGGGGGACGCCTCGGCGACCTTCAACCAGTCTGGCGCGGGCGCCAGCGCAAATGTGATGGCCACGCTCGACGACGGGGCGGCGCTGACGCTCAACCAGACCATGCCGGATGTCATGGCGAACTTCACGACAAACATCGGCGCCGGCGGTTCGCTGACCGTGAACCAGACGGTTGCTCCGGGAACGTCGGTGAGCCTTGCGACCACCCCCGAGGTTGCTTCGGTGGGCGCCGGTCATCAGGTGACGGTGACGCAATGACCGCCCGGAACCTGGTTGCGCTGGCTTCGATACTTTCGCTTCTTGGCTGGAGTGCGGAGGCGGATGACGGGCCGCTGCGCATCGGCCCGCAGGACGCGCCGCAATCTGTGCGACCGGATGTTCGCGAGGGGCCGGGTTCTCTGCGCCTGTGCGGCGAGGAAGAGACGGTTGGCGACGGCTGCGTCGTGCGTCGCCCGGGACAGATGCTTGAAGACCGGCTGCCGTCCGAGGGCCGGCTTTTGGTCGATCCCCGGCGCCGCGCGGTTTCCGGCAGCGGGGACGGTTCGCGCTCGGTTTCAGTGCAGGGCCTCGGAGGGCGCGATCCTTTTTTCGCCGTCCAGACTTTCGGCGCTCCCACCGAAGTGGGCATACTGGCGGATCTCGCCGGCTCGGGCCGTGTGTCGCTCCGGGGAGGGCGAAGTTCGGTGGGGGACGGCACAGACCCGTCTCTGCCCCCGCCCGGTGTCCCGGACCCGTCATCCGCGTCCCGTGACCTTTTCAACGCCGGTCGGAACAACCTGCCTTCGCTAGCAGTGGACGTGACCCTGTCTCCTTCAGGCTCTCTTTCTGTCTCGCAGTGACGGCTGTTTTGCGCGCCGAGCATTTTATAGGCATTTCTGGTAAGTTCTCTAAACACATGTTTCAGTGTAGTAGTGAGAATTAACAATAAGTCCCCAACTTATCAGTTATGCTCGTTGAACCCGTTGGAGCCCTTTGGGCGCAGGACGGGCGATCAATTCTGCAGATTAAGATGCAGTTCGAGGCCCGGCGGCTTTCGCCGTGGAAAAGGAACGTGTCGCCTGATGTACAGGAGGGTGTGGATTTGAGGTTATCAGAAACCGACGGGAGCGGCGACGATGCCGGCGAGACAACACTTGAATCCGAACTCTCGGTGCTCATCGTCGACGATGAGCGGCTGATAAGGGATCTTCTTGCGCTAGCGCTGGAACAGCGCCTTCCTAACGCTCGCGTCGATACGGCGGCCAGCCTGGCATCTGCGATCGAGCATCTTGACCGTCGACCGCGCACCGACGTCATCGTACTCGACTACAAGATGGGCGACATGCGTGGCGTGAGCAGCGTCTCCCGCGTGGTGCGGCTGGCGCGAAAAGGGCGTGTTGTCGTCCTTTCGGGACATGTGACCGCTGCCCTGGCTTCCGATCTGTCCAAGGTCGGCGTGGCGGCCGCGCTGACCAAAGACGTCGGCATGTCCGAATTGGCGGGGAAAATCGTCGACGTCATGAATGGCCAGAGCTTCTTCGAGTTGCCCACGCCGGTGGACAAGTTGGGCCGCATGCAGTCCACATTTGCGCTATCGAAGCGTGAAGCCGAGATTCTGCAGCACATCATCGACGGGGACCGAAACGCGGACATCGCATTCAAGCTTGGGATCAGCGAGTCGACCGTGCGGGTTCACGTTTACCATGTGTTCAAGAAGCTCGGAGTGACGTCGCGGATCGAAGCATTCAACTGCTGGAACGCGATGACCAACGGCGTAGCGGCCAAAATCTGACGGAGTCCGACTTCGCTTTGCCCGGCAAGGATCACTTCACCGACATACGGATCGATGACAGTGGGTTCAGCTGCGGACTGGGTGGCATTTTCATCCCGCCTAGGACCCGGTCAAGCGCAGCTACAAGGCGAACACGTCGCGCTTCCGGCTTGGCGTCATGAGCCCACTCTACAATCTCGTCCAGCGCAGCTTCGACTTTGCAATGCGTTCCACCGTAAACAACCAACCGAAAAAGAGCATCGATCAGGCGCTGCTGAAGCTCCATTTCGGCGATCAGGTCCTCCAGATCCATCTTAGCATTCCACTTGGCGTCGTTCTAGATTTTTCTTAAGGTGCACTTGTTGTGTCGCGCAATAAGCAAGTAATTTATTGTCTTTCAATTTCTTCAGAATCATCGTTTTTCGAAGCTGTTTTTCGGGCCTCTCGACTTGATCGCATCCGCCGACAGGGGCTTCGAGACGGATGCCGGCGTGGCATCAGAGGCGACCGGGATGGGCGTGCGGGTCGCTGGAGCAACGGGGGGAGGCCGCTGGTCGATAAAGCGCCCGACCGTGGCGACGGCGATCTCAAGACGGTTGTCGCCGGGGATGCGGTCGAGGCCGCACTGGACCTTCGGGCTGTTGCGGTTGGTTGCTGCGCGGCGGGACGCCAGACGCCGTCAGGTAGGGCGAGCGTGGCGAAAGCTGACGGGCCTACGCCGTCAAATCGAAATCCCTGGCCATTCGCTCGGCTGCTTCGCGCGTCCGCTCCATCTCTGGCGTCATCGCAGAGAAGGCCGCGCGCAGGGCCGCCGTTTCGCCTGCTTCGGCCAGTTCCTCCAGCGTCCGCAGGCGACCCGCCAGGCTGCGCGCGCCGAGCACTAGACAGAGGCCTGACAGCCTGTGGGACATACTCCCGACCGTCTGGACTTCGTTTCCATCGATGAGGCGACCGACGACCTCCCAAGCCTTCGTCAACTCGCGCGCCAGTCCGGTCAGCGACCGCGCCAGCGATGCGCCGCCGTCGAGGGCGCGAAGGGCGTCGACCGTTGCGGTGTCGAACGTCTCTTGTGCTTCGTCATGCTGATGCGGTCTCGGCTGATCTTCAAGCAGCGCAGCAAGATCGTGCAGGTTGAGCGGCTTGGGCAGACACGCGTCGAGCGCCTGGTTGCTGAGCATCAGGGCGGCGCTCTCGGTCTGGTGCGCAGTGACGCCAATGATCTTCGCCTGCGCCGACGGGCCACCGCTACGACGGATTCGGGAGGCGGCCTCGGCTCCATCCATCCTTGGCATTCTCAGGTCCATCAGGATGAGGTCAAACGCTTCGCGCCCGGCCAGTTCAACCGCCTCGACACCGTCTTCCGCCTCAACGGTCGCCGCATTGAGTTGTTCAAGACTTAGGGATGTGAGGTGGCGGATGGTTTTTTGGTCTTCGGCCACCAGTACCCGCATCCCGGAAAACATCTCGATGAGCGCGTGATCCGCCATGGCCGAAATCTCCTCGGGCCTCGCCTCCGGCAATGTCACGCGCAACCAGAACCGGGAGCCGCTCCCCGGCCTGCTTTCGGCGCCCACCTCGCCGCCCATGGCCTCCGCCAGCCGACGGCATATCGCCAGTCCAATCCCGTGCCGCCCGACGATGCGTCCAATCGCTCGAGCATCCCGAATTCCCGGAACAGTAAAGGGATATCTTCCGAAGCGATGCCGCGGCCCGTATCAGAGACGGCGAAGGTCATCTCCCGGCCCGCAGGGTCCCGCGGACCCGCGCTGACGGCGAGTGTGATCGTCCCTTGCAGCGTGGCCTCCGCGGCGTTCATGCCGAAGTTCACAAGAACTCTTTGCAGAGCCGCCGTGTCGCCCAGCAGGCATTCTGGAACCGCGCCGCTCTCGATCTGGATCTCGATTCCACGCTGTTCCGCCTCGGGTTTGATCACGCGCCGCACGTTTTGGAGCAGGGTGACTGGATCGAACGGCCCAGGACGAAGACGCACCTCTCCGGAGCCAAGAACGGCGAGATCCAGAACGTCGTCGATCAGTCGCAACATGCCATGACCGTCTTGTTTGGCCTGATCCATCAACTGCTCGCAAGCCTCTCGGTTCGCGTGATGTTTGAACAGATCGAACGACGCCAGCATCGCCACGAGCGGCGCACGCAGATCGTGCGCAAGCACCGCCATGAGCCGCGACTTCCGTTTGTCGGCTGAGCGAAGCTCGGTCAGGATTAGTTGCCGCTCTAAAGCCCGCTCGATCGCAAACTCCGACTCTTCGCGCACACGTCGGCGATCGAGTATCAGGAGCGAGAGCGCAGCGCCAAGAAACGTGACGGCGAGCGCCGAAAGCGCCGGCCAAGCCGAGTGAATGGCTGACCCGAGAAATGTCGGCGGCCGGCTCGATATCGCCAACGTCCAGGCTGGCGCCTCGGCGAGGCGCTGAAATGCGAAAAGCCTCGGCGCGCCGTCTCCTATCGGCATCCCATGGGCGACGCCGCTGTTTCGCTCTTTCGTGAAGTCGACATACCACGCCGGGGTGGCTCGCAGCATGAACTGCTCGATATTCTCCGAACGCGCGATCACCCGCCGCGACCCGTCAGCAAGGGCTGCGAATTCCCCTTCTTGCAACGCCTCGTTGGTGAGCCAGCCGCAGAGATCCGCGAGGCTGACCGAGAAATAGATGAACGGATCGGGGTTCATGTTCCGGTCGACAGGACTAACGACCGTCACGACCGGGCTGCCTTTCACGCGCCCGGGGAAGGCGTCGGAGACGGCGGCCCGCCCCGAGTCAAGGCTTTCCGCCTCCGCCCGCGCGACTTCGGGATACTGTCTTCGCGGCTCCGGCGAGGGAAGAGCGCCGCTCTCCGACGCCGTGGTCATCAGGATTTCCAGCGTGTCGCCCCCGGTCGCGATGGTGAACCACCCGCCGTAGAGATCGCCTATTCGACGAGCGTCCTTTTCGACGCGCCGGAGGTCGAAATCCTCCCGCAGGGTCGATGATTGCGCGACGGTGGAGAGCGCGGCCTTGAAGGTCAGCAGCCGGAGGTCGATCGTCCGCGCCAGCGCAGAGGTTCGCGCCTGGAGGTCGGCTTCGACCGAGCGGCGCTCAAACTGCGCGACCACCGCCGCGACTGCGCCGGCTGTTGCAATGGCCATCGCTGCAACAAGAAAGGCTGCAACGGCCCTTCGCCGCCGATGACGCGCGGCCAAGCGGCGCACCGCGGCCGGCGCCAACTCTTTCAGGTTCGCTGTCGACTCGCTCATGTCCTTCAGGCGCCCGCAATGAATATCTCTGACGCTCAATTCGCACCCTTGTAGTGAGCGCCCCCGGCGCGCCACCGCCGGGGCGAGTTCGTCAAGGTCGGCGGGGAGCTTCTGCGCATTTCATTAGCCGTTGATGAAACACGCTTCCATTAACTCTTTCCGGAAACCGATGCGATGCGTGCGTTAAGTCACAGTGGTTCGAATTCTACTTGATCCTGCGCGGTATTCTGCAGCGGCGCCGAGGGCGGTCTGATCGTTCCGCACGGTCATCAAAATGTTCGCACCTCTCAAAATCCGATAACAAACATCGACGCCGGCTCGAAAGGCCGTCGCGTCAGGGGAACAGGCGAAAGATCGCCAGCGCCTCAGCGCCGGCCCAGGCGCTCCAGCGTCTCGGGGTCGGGCAGTTCGGTCAAGGGCAGTCTGTTGGCCTGCTGGAACTCGCGCAGCGCCTTGCGGACGGGTTCGGTGTAGCGGCCGTCGACGCGCCGGGTGGGCAGGAAGCCGCGCTCGATGAGCTGCTGCTGCACCTGCCGCATGGCCGATTCCGCGATGGCCATGTTCGAGCCGTTGGCCGACATGGCGACCATCGGTCCGTCGGTCTGCGAGCGGAAGGGGGCGAGCGTGTTGAGCACCTGGTAGAGCACGGCGTGGACCGGCGATTGCGGGTTGGCGCCGCAGCGCTTGATCACCATGGCCTGCACCACCGGCGAGCCGCGATAGGGGCTGAGGTCGAAGGTGTTGGGCAGCATCATGTTGGCGCCGGTCACGGCGCCGTCGATCCAGGCGATCAGGGCGAGCAGCTCGGGGCCGCGGGCGGCGACGACGCGCTGAAGCTGGGCGCAGGTCATCACGCCCTGCGCGCCGCGGGCGCCGTAGGCGCCGGTGGCGTCGGCGGCGCGGCCCGGCGCGGGCGCCGTTACGGAGGCTGCGGCGAGGGCGAGGGCGAGCGCGGCGGCGAGGGGGCGCAGGGTCATGTGGCGGCGTCCGTCGAAACTGGGGCCGAACAGGCGGCCGGGGGGTGCGCCGGGCCCCGAACGGGGGCCCGGCGCGAGAGCGGCGGAGGCGATCAGCGCGTGAAGCTGAAGCTCGTGCCGCGAGTCGCGGAGATGGTCGAGGTCGACACGTTGCCGGCCGACCGGGCGGCGACTGTGTTGCCTGCCAGCACCGAGGTGACGGCCTCGCCGCTCGACGACAGCGCCGTGATCGCCGCATCGTTGATCGTGGCCGCCACGGTGGTGGAGGTCAGGGTCTGAGACGCCTGCGACCGCGCCTGAACCGGCGCGAGGCCCGACGCCACGATCAGGTTGCTCTGCCGGTTCGCCGCGGCGTCCGCGGTGAAGCCGTTGTTGAGGATGCTCATCTGCGCGCCCGTCGTCTCAGTGGGCTCCTCGTTCACCGCGATCGACATGACCGAGGAGCCGCCGATCGTCGCCGCCACGTTGTTGGCGGCGTCGGCGCCCGACGTCTGCGCGCCGTTGACGATCAGCGAGCCGCCCGCGATAGACCCTCCAGTGTAGCCGAGCTGGTTGGTCTGGTCATTCAGGCTCGCCATCACGGTGACGGCGTTGTCGCGCATCACGAACGTGCCGTCCACCGCCGTATCGGTGTCGTTGACGTCGATCTCCATGATGCTGCCGTTGACGGTCGAGTCGAGATCGATCTCGTCCGCGATCTGCACGCCGTCGAGCCGCGCAGTGTCGGCGGTCGTCGCGCCGAGCGAGGCGAGGACCAGCAGGTTGTCCTGCCGGTTGATGTTCCCCGTTGCGCTGATCGCGTTGCCCGACAGGTTGGCCACGGCGTCGGCGCCGAGGAAGTCCATGTCCTCAATGGCGATGGTCGGCGCCGCCAGCGTGGCCGCCGCCTGAACGGTGGTGGCCTGCTGTTCGCCGAGCACGCGGGCGTCTTGGCCGTCCAGCGCGCCTGTCGAGGTGAGCCGGAGCTCGTTGGTCGCGACGTTGCCGCCGGCTTCGGCGCCGATGGTGTTGCCGGTGACGGTCAGCACCTCGGTATCGGCCACCTGGAGCTCTTCGCCAGGTTCGGTGCCAGCGAGGCGAATCAGCGACGCCACCACATCCGCCGTGATGTCCTCGGTTCCGTCGCCGGTCAGGCTCTGGACCGAGCCGACGCCGACTGAGGCGCCGGTCACGCCGCCGGTGGTCACGTTGGCGCTGTTGGCCGCAGTGTTGATCGTCGCTTCGGCGAGGATGCTGTTGCCGCGCGCGGACAGGTCGGCGCCCAGCGTCGGCGCGACGCCGCCCACGACGACTTCCACCGTGCCGGTGGTGACGTCGGCGTCCACATTGATCGCGTTCGCCGCTCCGGCGCCGCCGGCGGTCTGCACGTTGCCCACGGCGTAGTCGGCGATGAAGGCGAGCGTGCCGGCGGACGCGGTGCCGAAGGCCAGAGCGAGGTCGGCGACGGTGCCGAGCCCCAGCGCCACGCTGTCTCCGTTGCCGGCGGTCAGCGAGTTGACCGCGTTATTGGCGCCGGCGCGCGAGGCGATGACGTTCTCGTCCACCGAGGCGTCCGCGGTGATGTCGAATGCGGCGGCATCACCGTCGAGGTTCACGCTGACCAGAGCCGTCGTGACGTCGCTGGTGATCGCGGTCGTGGTCGCGGCAGCCGAGTTGTCCGTCGAGGTCGCCGTCTGCAGGCTGACGATGCCGGCCGGCATGGCGACACCGGCGCCGCTGACGTCCTGCGCGGTGACGGTGTTGACCGAGTCATTGGCCAGCGAATCGGCGATGGACTGGGTGCCCCGGATCGTGCTGACGCCGGAGATGCCGATCGAGTCAACGTCGATCTCGATCAGGCTGTCGACGGCAGCCGCGGTGAGGCCGTCGGTGATCGACTGCAGCGACCCCGCGCCGATGCCGAAGTTGCCGACGACCGCTGTGGCCGCGGTGCCGGGTGCGATGTTGAGCCCGCCGACATTCGCCGCGTTGGCCGTGCTCGAATCAACTTCGACCGTGGTTGTCTGCTGGTTCATCCGCGACTGACTGCGGGTGATCACGTTGAGGATCGACTGGCTCTCGGTCACGACGTCGTCATCGACAACGTCGATGGTCTGGTCGCTGGTGACGAGGCCGTCGTCGACGATGGAGGAGGTCGAGAGCTGGCGCGAGCCGCTAAGGAAGTTCTCCAGCCCGTCAGCGATGGTGATCGCCGCCTCGTCGAGCGTTGCCGGGTCAGAGCTGATCGTGACGCTCTGCGCCAGAGCGCCGTTCCAGCCGAGCGCGGCGACCGCCGTGCTGGCCATCAGCGCCATCTTGAGGTTTTTCATCTGGTCGTTCTCCGTTCTGGTTCATTCATGCGGGCGTGTCCTTCGCGCGCGGGTGAGCGCCCTGTCCGACCCGCCCCTGATGCGCCGCCCCCTGCGAGGGTTGCGGCGACATTCCTGTCTGCGGCCCGCGGGCCGCATCCTGTTCCTGCGCGCGTCATCCGGGCGCGTCCGCCGGCCGCGTCGCCTCCGCCAGCGCCAGCGGCGCGATGGCGCACTCCACGGCCCGCCCCGCCATCGCGGCGCAGATGGCCTGCGCCTCGGGCCGCGGCAGGCGCGCCACCACGAGGTGGATCATGCCGTCGCCGTTGCGGAGCCCGCTCACCCGCCCCTCGGCCCCCGCCAGCAGATCCGGATGGGCGGCGAGCAGCGCGCGGAACGCCCCGGCCGCCGCCTCCGCCGTGGCGTGGGCGCCCAGCACCACCGTGTCGGGCGAGCGCGCGGGCTGCGCCGAAGGCGGCTCGGCGGCGGCCGCGGCCGGCCCGGCGGCGGCGGGCGCGGCGGAGTCCTTCAGCGACGGCGCCTCGACTTCCGGCCGCTCGACTTCGGGCCGCTCGATCTTCGGCTCGCTCAGCACCGGCTTCGACGCGGGCGCGGCGCCCGCCCGGGCCGGTCCGCCCGGCGCCGCGGTCGCCGCCGGGGCTGCGCCGCCGCCATTGGTCAGGATCGGCTGAACGCCCTCCTCCCGGCGCAGCAGGTCGGCGACGAAGCTCGCCTCCGCCTCCGAAGGGAACGGCCCGGCGAACACCACGGTCCAGTCTAGCCCCGCCGTGTCCGTCCGCGTCTCGATCGCAGCGGGCATGCCCCGCGCGACGATGGACGACAGCAGCGTTTCGGCCAGGGCCGCCGACTGGAACGAGGCGACCTGGAGCCGGTAGGCGCCGTCGGCGGCGGGCGACGGATCGTCGTCGGCCGCCGGCGCGGCTGCGACCGGCGCGGCGACGATCGGCTCGGCGGGCGCGGCGGGCGCATCCTCAGCCGCAGGCGCAGGGCCCTCAGGCTCCGCCGCGGGCGGGGTCGCCTGCGCGGGGGCCGGCGCAGCGGCTGGAGCCGGGGCCGGCGCAGCGGCCGAAGCCCGCGCCGCGACGGGCGCCGCCGCCACCTGCGCGCCGACATCGCCACGCGCATAGGCCTCGCCCTCCAGCGCCGCCCGCGCCGACTCCTCGCCGCCGGGGTCGCTGGCGGAGGGGGGCTCAGGATCCTGCAGGAAATCAGGCAGGCAGGGGCGATGGTCGACGCCTGTGACGCCGTCGATCAGCTCCATCGTCGCGAATTCGAGCACTGCGCGCACGGCGAGCTGCACAGGTTCGAGCACCTTGGAGCCGGCGTTGATGTCGAACAGCCGCACGCCGAAGAAGCGGAACAGATCGACGCCCGCCTCGTAGCCGACCACCTGCTTCTGAAGCGTCACGGCGCGGTGGACGATCAGGGTCCGCGTGTCGACGATGCGCAGATCCACCGCGACATTGATCGCGAAGGTGCGCGCCCTGCCGCCGATCCCGTCGATGCCGACTTCGACCCCGCCGCTCGAGATCGCGAAGTTCAGCTCGGTGACGCCGCCGACAATGTAGAAGTCGCTGCGCTGGATCGTGCCGCCGCGATAGGGCAGCCACGGCACGGGCGGGGAACCTTCCGAGACCTGGTGCAGCCGCCCGTCGCCGAGCTGGCGGCGGTCGGTGTAGGCGAGTTCGAGCTCCGCGATCCGCGTATCGAGGCGTTCGTGCACCCGCACCGCGCCGCCCAGCTTGGCGAGGGCGGAATACACCATCAATCCACCGCCCTGCGTGATCTGCGCCCCTTCGATGTCGCTGACTTTGCCCGTGAAGTCCCGCACCTCGCCGACGCCGATGCCGACGCCGATCTTGCCGGCGCGCCTCAACGCCGCGCCGTAACAGGCCAGCGCGTCATCGAGCGGCGTGCGGTTCGTCGTGACGCCGGGACCGCTCAGCATGGGCGCATTGCCGCGGCCCATGTCATGCAGGCCCATCGCGGCGGGATTTGCGCATGCGGCGACCAGAGTGGGCAGCAAGAGCGCGGCGCCGAGCCGCCGCATCGATCGGCCCGGGCCCATGTCACTGGCCAAACGCACAAGCGCGGGAGGTGCCGATGGTCGCGCCGACGTTGCTGTTGTTGAGAACCTGATCGGTCGCGAAGTTCTGGTCGAGCGCGCTCGTCGTCACGCCGCCTGCGCCCGACACGCCGCCGATCGTCGATCCGGCCACATCGCTTGTGATCGTCGAGGACTGGACTGTCTGATCAGTCGAGACCGTGCCGCCGCCGCCGGCGTTGAGCGGCCCGCCGGTCTCGCCGCCGGCCACGCTCCCTGTCGAGCCGGCGCTGATCGTCGGCGAGTTCAGGATACTGGGGGCTCCCGCGTCCCCTGTCGCCGAGTTCGTGGAGCTGTTGACGAGGCTCGTCGCGCTGACATCGCAGTTGATCTGGTCGCCGGCGATGTTGGTCGTGTTGTTGTTCGTGATGTTATAGACGGGATTGCCATACTGGCCGGCCTTCTTGCGCTCCATCATGTCGAGCTGCTGGTTCAGAACCGCTCTCTCGTTTGGCGACCGGGTTTCGAATGCTCCTGTCGACACGGCTCCAAATGCGTGCGCGCTCCCAGCCGCAGCGAGTGCCAGAGCGGCCCCAATCCAAGTTTGGCGTATCACGTACATAGCCCCACCCGTACCAAACCCTATCAGCGGCCAAGGCTCTTTTCTGTCCGAACCTCACTGGCTTGTTCTACGTAGCGACGGTTTTTCGCAATAATCGTATCGTTTATTTTCATTATCTTAGTAATTATATACAGTTTATTGCGTCGTCGATAGCACCTTTTCAATAGATTTTCCGTTCCAAGGGTAGGCAACATGGCAAAAATCTCGCTCGAACTCGTCGAGGGCGCACTGCAGCTTGACGGGCCTCTGCCGCTTCTGACATCTCGCGGCGCGCCCTTCACGCTTGGGGCGGGGCAGGCCGGCGTTGCCGCACGGAGTATCGACGAGGGCGCGGGGATCGTAGCCTACGCGGTGGTGATCAGCACGGCGACATCCCGCGGCGTGACATACTCCGAGCAGCGTTTCGGCCTCGACGGCGTCGCCGTTGGGCGCGCCGAGACCCTCGATGCGCTGGAAGTCGTCCGTCTGGAGCCGGCCTATGAGGCTGACCTGAACGGGGATGTATCCACCGGGTTCGCGAAGATTGGCGCGCGCAAGGATGCGGGAACCGGCGATGCCAGCGCCACGGCGCCTGCGGTGTTCGACGTGTCCGGGGGCGCGCTGGCGATCCTGACGGGCGACGGGACGGATCAGGCTCATTTCATCCCGCTGGTGACCGACCGCGGTGCGATCTGGTCGCTGCGCAGCGGGCAGAGCGTTGCGGCGGTGGTCGACGTGGACGGCGGCTTCCGGATCGTGGTCGCGACCGAGTCGCGCGGCACGACGGCTTACGCCGAGCACACGGTGTCGGCCGTAGGCGTGGTGGAGACCCGCGGGACGGCCCTCTCCACGCTGGAGGTCATCGAACGGGAAACCGCTTACGGCGTCGACATCAATGACGACTCGGATATCGGATTCGATGAGGTCGGAGCCCGCAAGGATCGCGGGACAACGACGCCGCCGACAGCAGATGATCCCGCGGTATTCGAGGTTTCCGGCGGCGCGCTGGCGATCCTGACCGGTGACGGTACGGATCAGGCACACTTCATCCCGCTGGTGACCGACCGCGGTGCGATCTGGTCGCTGCGCAGCGGACAGAGCGTCGCGGCGGTGGACGACGCGGCCGGCGGCGGCTTCCGGATCGTGGTCGCCACCGAGTCGCGCGGCACGACGACTTACGCCGAGCACACGGTTTCGGCCGCAGGCGTGGTGGAGACCCGCGGGACGGCTCTGTCGACGCTGGAGGTGATCGAACGCGAAACCGATTACGGTGTGGACATCAACGCGGATGGAGACGTCGGCTTCGCGCTCGACGGAGCGCGAATGGACCGAGGGACAGCCGACCCTGTCTCCGCGATGGCGCCGGCCATTCACACCGTTCTTGACGGCGGCGCGCTGGCAATCCTGACCGGCGACGGCTCGCAGCAGAGCCACTTCATCCCGTTGGTCACCGACCGCGGGGCGATCTGGTCCTTGCGCAGCGGACAGAGCGTCGCGGCAGTGGACGACGTGGCCGGCGGCGGCTTCCGGATCGTGGTCGCCACCGAGTCGCGCGGCACGACGACTTACGCCGAGCACACGGTCTCGGCCGCAGGCGTGGTGGAGACCCGCGGGACGGCCCTCTCCACGCTGGAGGTCATCGAACGGGAAACCGCATACGGCGTCGACATCAACGACGACGGTGACGGCGGATTCGACAAGGTCGACCCGCCGCGCCTCGACCGGAACGTGCTCGACGCAGAAGGTGTCGACAACGGTAAGAACGTCGGCCTCTTCGAGGTTTCGCAGGGGGCCTACGCCATCGTCGCCGACCCGACGGCACCCGAGCAGGACGACTACCTGCCGCTCGTGACCGACCGGGGCGCGATCTGGACGCCGACCGCAGGGGTCCCCGTGGCGCTGCGCAAGGACGGCGACGCCTACAGGATCATTCTGGAGAACGCCGACTCGACCTTCACTCCCTTCACAGAATACGCCGTCAGCGCCGAGGGCGTGGTCGCCTCGCGCGGTACGCCGCTGACGCCGTTCCAGGTGGTCGCGCTGGAGGCAGACGGCCTCTATGATGGCGATGTCACCGGCGGGACGCTGAGCGGCGATCCGGTCGGCACCGTCGGCTTCGTGAAGACCAACGAGACTCGCGTCGACCGCGGCGTCGGCGACATCGCGGTGTTCGAGATCAGCGGTTTCGGCTACGCCATTGGCATCCTCGACGGCGCGGAAACCACGCTGTTCCCCCTCGCGCTGGAGGACGGCCGCGCGTGGACGCCCGGCACGCGCCAGACGCCCGTCGCAATCCGGGGCCGGATCGAGGATAACGAGCGTCCTGGCGTTCTGGGTGATCCGGTTGGCGTCGACTATTTCATCGTCTCGCGGCTGGTGACCCCCACCTCCGAGGCGTTCTACGAGTTCGCTGTGCGCGCAGGCGTGAAGCCCGACGTCCGCGGCACGCTCCTCACTGCCGAGGACGTGCTGTACCGCGAGGGTATCTACGGTTTCGACATCAACGGTGACGGCGCCATTACGGTGCTGGCGCCGCTGGAGCTCGACCTCAAGCTCGACCCGACATCAACCATTCCGCTGAACTTCAACCTCAGCACCGGCACGATCCGCCTCGACGCGTCGGAGTTCACGGCCTCGGATTCTGTCGTCCTGACCGGCGGCATGGAACCGAGCGGATCGCTCACCTTCAACGACTTCAGCGGAACGCTTGACGCCGATGGCGTGCCCGCCGGCGCCAACCCTGAAATCCCGGCGATGACCGGCGCGTTCACGGTGAACACCGCCGCCAGCGCCGGCGCGGTCACGATCAACGCTGGAACGGGCAATCTGACCGTCAACGCTGCGGCAGCCGGCACGACGGTGACCGTGAACGCCGACTCGATGGGAAGCGACGACACGCTGACGCTGTCGGGCGCGGGGAATGTGAACGTCGACGAGCTGTCCTCGACACTCGCCGCCTCTGGCCACAGCGGGACGCTCGACGTCGACACCGAAGCCAGCGCCGGCGCTGTGTCGATCACCTCCGGCTCCGGGGCGACGACGGTCACCGCCGAGACCGGCGTGCAGGTGACGCTGAACGCTGCGGCGCTCGCCGCCGCGCTTACCCTCGACGGCGCCGGGAGCGTAACCGCGACCGGTGTCGCGCAGAACGTGACGGCGACGAGCCTCTCGGGAACGCTCGACGTCACCACGACCGACGCCGCCAACATCACCGTGACGACCGGGAGCGGGAACACGACAGTCGAGTCGGCCGGGACCGTGGCGGTGGTCGCGACCGCGATGGGCGACGAGGACACGCTGACGCTGCAAGGGGCTGGGACCTTCACGGTCACGGACCTCGCCTCCGACGTAGACGCGGATGACACGCCGCAGCTGACCGGATCGCTGACGCTGACCACGCGGGACACTGCGAACATCGCCGTCACCACCGGGTCGGGCGCGACGACCGTCAACGCCGTCTCGGGCTCCACGGTGACCGTGAACGCCGACTCGATGGGAAGCGACGACACGCTGACGCTGTCGGGCGCGGGGAATGTGAACGTCGACGAGCTGTCCTCGACGCTCGCCGCCTCTGGCCACAGCGGGACGCTCGACGTCGACACCGAAGCCAGCGCCGGCGCTGTGTCGATCACCTCGGGCTCCGGGGCGACGACGGTCACCGCCGAGACCGGCGTGCAGGTGACGCTGAACGCCACGGCGCTCGCCGCCGCGCTCACCCTCGACGGCGCGGGAGACGTGACCGCGACCAATGTCGCGCAGAACGTCACCGCGACGAGCCTCTCCGGCGCGTTCGACGTCACCATGACGAACACGGTCGCGCAAACGCTGACGACCGGCAGCGGGAACACCACCGTTACGGCGAACGGGTCTGCCGCGCTCACCGTCGACGCCGTCGCCATGGCGTCCGACGACGACCTCACGCTCAAGGGAACGGGCGCGGTCACGATCAACAACCTGACCGCCGAACTGGTGGGCGCAGAGCATAGTGGCGCGCTGACGCTCACCGTCCCCGACAACGCGGCCGTCACGGCGTCGACCGATTCCAACGCCATCACTGCGACCCTCGGCTCGAACGCGATGCTCGCGCTCACGCCGGGCGACGGGAACGGGACGACCGACATCACCGCGAACGGCGGGGCGGTGTCGGTCGACGCGTCCTCCATCGACAGCGCGGGCGAAGCGTTGGCCCTGAGCGGGGCGAGCGCCTTCACGGTCACCAACATCGCGACGTCCAGGGTCTCCTATGACGGGTCGGGTTCCCTGGCGATCACGCCGACGGGCACGATGACCCTCGATCTCGAGGGATCGGCTGGGGCGGTCAGCATCGACACGGCGTCGCTGAGCGGCGGCACGCTGACGATCGACAACGCGCCGGTTTCGGGTCTCACGATCACCGGCTCGGGCGCCGTCGTGATCGACGTGGACACGGCCTCGACGGACCTGTCGGGCGTGGCCGCGACAGTCGCGCTCACCGTCAACGTGGCGGGCGGCGCGTCGACGAGCCTCACCGCCGATCAGGCGACCGGCTCGACGGCGACGGTTGCGGCGACCGGGTCTCTCGCCATCACCGGCGCGGTCGCAGCAACCACCTACGATTTCTCCAATATCGACCAGACCGACACCGGCCCCGTAACGCTGACCTATGCGACGGGGGGCGTGGTCGGCACGACGCAGTTCGGCGGCATCGACACGATCTCGGCGGCGGACGGCGTCACCCTCACGCTCACGGCGACGCAGGCGGCCGACAAGTCGCTGACGACCGGGGCCGGCGCGAAGGTGATCTTCGACCTCGCCACGAATGACGACATCCGCGCCCAGTCGATGCCGACCATCTACGATCTTGCGTTGCAGAGCGGCGCCACGAACGTGCAGATGACGATCGCCCAGCATGCGAATGCGGCGGCCGTCACCGGCGACGGAACCGAGGGGATCGTGTTCACCGACGCAGGGACGGCGACTGGCGACCCGGATATCGAGGGCTACACGCTCTCTGACGCCGGGGCCAACACCTTCACGGTCGCTGCGACTGCGGGCGCGTCGAGCCAGAACGTGACCGGAGGAACGGCGAACGACACCGTTGTCGTCGGCGCAAGCGTCGTCGCGATCGGGGCTTACACGCTGGGCGACGGCACGAACACCGTGCAGCTCGCCGACGGCGCCGACATTAAGGGCGCCACGCTGACCGACGTCGACGTGATCGCGCTCGACAGCGACGCCTCGGTGACCATGACCGTCGGCCAGCACTCAGGCGAAAGCCGCTCGATCACCGGCGCCGGAACCGAGACCGTGATCCTGTCGGACGCCGGAACGCTGACGGCCTCGGCCGCCATCGAGACCTACACCCTCGCCGCCGAAAGCGGCACGGTGCTGACGCTGGCGGCCGACGCGCAGAGCGTGACCGGCGACGTCGGCGCTTTCGACGACACCGTGATCGTGGGCGCGCGGACGCTTACGGGCGACTCGATCATCGACCTCGGCGGCGGCACCGCCGACAAGGTCCAGTTGCAGGACGGCGCGAACACTGCGGCCGCGACCCTCTCCAACGTCGAGACCATCGAGATCGAAGCGAACGCCTCAGTCACCATGTCCGTCGATCAGCACACGGCGGCCGGGCGCACGGTGACGGCGGGCGTCGACGCCACGGTCACGTTCTCGAACGACACCGACAGTGCGACGGCGGCTGAGCCGATCACCGGCGCCGCGACGGTGGACAGCTATGTCCTCGCGGACGGAACCAACGACTTCCAGATCGGCGCCGCCGCGCAGAACGTCACGACGCAGGGCGGATCGGGCACGATCCGGGTCGGCACGCTGGCGGCGACCGGTACGTTCGACATCGACCAGGGGAGCTACACGCTGGTCGCGAGCGGCGGCGCCGACATACAGGGCGTCAACGGCGGCGCATCCACCACCGCCGCGGTGCTGGAGATGACTGGCGCCGTGACGATGACGCTGACCCAGCACGACGCTTTCGGAACCGTCACTGCCTCCGGCCCGAGCGACGCCATCACCCTCATAGGCGCAGGGTCGGTCGGCGCCAAGGCCGGCGTCGAGAGCTACACGCTCGACGGCGCGGGCGCGAACACCTTCACGGTCAACGCGTCGACGCCCGGCGTGAGCGTCACGGGCGGCGCCGCGGCGGACACCATCGTGGTCGGCGGCGCGAATGTCGGGTCGGCTGTCTATTCGCTCGGGGCCGGGGCCAACGTGGTCCGGCTCGGCAATGGCGCGAACGTCTCGCAGGCCACCATCTCGGCGGTCGGCGGCACGTTCGCCTTCGACGTGCTCGACGGCGCAACGGCGACGATGTCGACCAACCAGCACATCGGCGCGACCGCGATCACCGGCGCCGGGACGAACGCGATCACCTTCTCCAACGGCGGCACGATTACCGGCGACGCCGATATCGGGACCTACACGCTCGCTGACGCCGTCTCGAACACCTTCACGCTCGGGGCGAACGGCCAGAGCGTGACCGGTGGAACCGGCGCCGACAAGGTCGTCATCGACAACCGCGTTCTCACCGGGTCGTCGACCATCGACCTGGACGGCGGGTCGGACACGATCGAGTTCCGCAACGCCGTGAACATCGCGGCGGCGACCGTCTCCGACGTCGAGACCTTCGATCTCGCCGCCAACGCCGCCGTGACCATGACGGTGGCGCAGCACGAGGCGGTCGCCTTCACCGGATTGGGCGCGGTGACCTTCTCCGACGCCATCGGCGCCGGCCCCGTGACGGGCGAAGCGACAGTGACGCGCTACACGCTCGCCAACGGCGCGAACAGCTTCATTCTCGGCGCAGACGGCCAGGGCGTGACAGGCGGCACCGGCGCGGACGTCGTCGACGTCGGCGCGCGCACGATCACCGGCGCGATCGCGCTCGGCGATGGAACCGACACGGTCAAGGTCTCGACGGGCGCGAACCTCTCCGGCGCGTCGACCTTCACCGGCGTCGAGACCATTGACGTGGCCGCCGCCGGCGCGACCGTCACGATCAGCGAGGCGCAGCACGCCGCGGCGATCACCGTCGCGGGGGGCGGCGCGCAGGGCGGGGACGTCACCATCGTCTTCAGCGAGGCGGTGGGCGACGGCGGATCCACGCTGACCGGCAAGACCTCCGTAGCGCGCTACACGCTGACCGGGACGGCGAACGACTTCACGTTCGGCTATGCGGGCCAGAGCGTCTCCGCGTCGGCAGGCTCGGGGACGATCAGGATCGGGGCGGTGGACGCCAGCGGGACGTTCGCCTTCACCGGGGCTGCAGACTACACGCTCGATCTCACCCCCGGCGCGAACATTTCCGGGGTGAATGGCGGCGCGGCCACGACCGCAAACGCGCTCACCTTCACCGGCCCGGTGTCGATGACGGCGGCGCAGCACAACGCGTTCACCAGCGGTATCACTGCGTTGAGTGGGGCGGACACGATAACCCTGACCACGGCCGATACGGCGACGGGCGACGCGGATGTGGAGACTTATGTGCTCGGCGACGGCGCGAACACCTTCACACTGGGAGCCACGGGCCAGAACGTGACCGAGAGCGGCGGAGCCAACACGCTGGTGTTCGGCGCCGGCGCCTATACGGGGACGTTCACGGGCTTCGACGCGGACGAAACCTATCGGGTGGTGGGCGGCACGAACCTGTCTGGCGCGACGGGCCTGACGCAGGGCACGCTCGACTTCCAGGACGCCAGCGCGACGGTGACACTGAACGCTGCGCAGAACGGCTTGCTGAC
Source organism: Pikeienuella sp. (assembly GCF_046290545.1). NCBI lineage: Bacteria > Pseudomonadati > Pseudomonadota > Alphaproteobacteria > Rhodobacterales > Paracoccaceae > Pikeienuella > Pikeienuella sp. The sequence continues at coordinate 190,596 of NZ_JBKAGV010000018.1, forward strand.
CATCGCGAACGCGGCAGGCGCGCAGATCATCGTTGTGACCGAGGCCGACACCTTCACTGCGGACGCGGCGATCGAGACCTACCGGCTGACGGGCGCGAGCGAGATCACTGTCGCCGCGGGGACGAACGTCGAGGTCGCGGCCGGAGACACTGCCGACCAGACGGTGATCGTCAACGCCCTGACCACGACCGGGTCCTACAGCCTCGGCGACGGAGACGAAGACACGGTCGCGATTACCGCGATCTCCGACATCAGCGCCTCGACCTTCACCGGCGTCGAGCGCGTCACGCTCGGCAACGGGGTGAACGCGACCATGACGATCGCGCAGAACGCGCTGATCTCGACGGCGACCGGGGCGAACAGTGTTGGGTTGTCGGAGGCGGGCGTTGCGACCGGCGCCGCCGAAGTGGAAACCTACAACCTCGCAAACGGCGCGAACACCTTCACGCTCGGCGCGCTGGCGCAGAACGTGAACGGCGGCACGGGTGCGAACACGCTGGTGTTCGGCGCCGGCGCCTATACGGGGACGTTTACGGGCTTCGGCGCCGACGACACCTACCGGGTGGTGAACGGCACGAACCTGTCCGGGGCGACGGGTCTTGATGCGGGCGTGCTCGACTTCCAGGACGCCACCGCGACCGTGACGCTCGACGCGGCGCAGAACGCCTCGCTGACGATCCTCGCCGACGGGGCCGACAGCGGCACGCAGACGATCGCGCTGACCGAGGCGGCGTCATTCACCGGCGACGCGGCCATCGAGGCCTACATCCTCGCGAACGGCAACCAGACCTTCACGGTCGGGGCGGCCGGGCAGGCTGTGACGACCGGGACGGGCGACGTTACGATCAGCACGAATGTCGTAACGGGGGCGCTGAACGGATCGGCGGGTGGCGTGGTCACTCTCGCCGTGACGGGAGGAACCCTCGACTTCACGGGCGTGACGCTGACCGGCCTCGACGCGGTCACCATCGCTGCCGGGGCGACGGTGACGTTGACGGCGGCGCAGGTGGCCCAGATCGGCATCGGGGCAGTGACAGGCGACGGGACGCTTCGCATCGCCGCCGACGAAGGTGGTAGTGTGCTCGACGCTACTGGAGCTTCGGTCGCCGTCGTCTTGGAGGGCGGCGCAGGTGCGGACACCTTCGTGTTCATCGACGGTGTGGAGATCGCAGGCTTCGATGCAACGGACGCGGACAAGATTGACGTCAGCAGCTTTGCCGCTCCCGTTGTTGCCAGCGATCTGGAATGGAACTTGTCAGCAAGTAGTTCTACGGGAACCCCTACCTCGACCCTGACTCCGACTGGCGACGACATCGTGGCGAACCTCAATCAACCGGGTTATTTTACGTTTGCCCGTCCCAATGCGACGCTAACGGCGAACGCTTCCGTGACTGGAAACTACGAGTTTGACTGGACCTTCGCTCGAAGTTTCGGCACTGGAGGCTCCGCTAATCTAGGCCGAGATGGGAGCAGCAATAATCTGCTCAATACTTTCTCAAACGGAACCACTTCCGGGTCGGCGACTTTCGTCATTGGAGATACAACGACGGATGTCTTCCGCTTTGATTTCGGCGGTTATCAGGGACAAGGTGGTTTCGACGCCACACTCACGCTCTCGCTTACCGCTGCGCCTGACGCACCCATAGCCTTCGGAGAAATCCAGTCCTCACAAGATGGCGCAGACGCCGTGCTGACAATCGGACCCGACTTTCTCAGGCTGGTCGGAACGGCCGCCGTTGACGTGCAGGAGAGTTGGTTCCTCTTTTCGTGACGACTTCGGGGCCGGCTTCTCCGGCCCCGCACCGTTCCGGCCCGCTTGCCGGAAAACGAGGCGGCCCGTTTGAGCCGCCGTCACTCCCCGCCCGCCGGCATCCCCGGCGCGGCGGGGTTTTTTCCGGGGAGCGCGGCGGGCCGGGTCCTTCGCGAGAAACCGGGGGCGCCGAAATGGGGTGGCCCCGCGGCCGCGCCCCGAACCCTTGTGTTCGTCGGCGCGGCGCGGCATCGGCGATAGAGACAGCGGAGCTTTGGATGCCGAACAGCAGGCTTTTCGCCGCCGCGGCCGTGGCGATCGGGATTGCGTCTTCGACGATAGCGGCCCCCGCCTCGGCGGACGGGGCGATCGTCGGTCTGATGTCGGAACGGGACGCCGAGGTTCTCGCGGACTTCGACACGCGCCGTGCGGCCGCAATCGAGATGGCCGCCGGCGCCTCCGACGCGGCCGCCCTCGAGGCGCTCACGCAGGCGCTTTCGGGCCGGATCCTGCCTTTCGAGGCGGGATATGACCCGAGCGGCGATTGGCGCTGCCGTTTCCTCAAGCTCGGCGGCGATCCGGCGCTGACCGTCTACGGCTGGTTTTCCTGCCGCATTTTCGACGACGCGGCGGGGTGGGCGCTGCACAAGACGACCGGCTCGCAACGGAGCCTCGGGCGGCTTTACCGGCTGACCGAGGAGAGACTTCTGTATCTGGGGGCGCTGCATTACGCCCATGACGCGCCGATCCGGTTCGGGGATAACCCGTCTCGCAATCAGATGGCGGTTCTGTTCCGTCTCGACGATGGGCGCCTGCGGCTGGAATTCCCCGAACCCGTGGCCGAATCCGCTTTCGACATCCTGGAACTGGCGCCCTTAACCGGCGCCGCCCTCAGCGCAGAAGAGTGATGCTCGAGGGATCGAAGAGCGGCCTTTCCTGGCCTTCTTCGACAAAGATCGCGCGCCCGGCCCAGCGAAGATCGGTCATGAAATACCGGACGCCATGCGTCGAGGCGCCATACGGGCCGCAGACGGGTTCGGGGATCTCGCCGGAGTCGGCGGCGGCAAGGGCGGCCGGATCGTCGGGGGTCAGCACATGAAAGGCCCTGCTGCGCGGGGCGGGGCGAAGGGCGACGGCTCGCCATGTGCAGGCGGCCTCGGGCTCAAGGTATCCGGCCGCGACCAGCGTGTCGCTCAACGCGGCGATCTCCCCGCCGGGCAAGGAAAAGACCTGAACGGCAATCCCCATATCGGCGTCGTCTCTACGGGTGACGAAAGCCGCGCGCGCGTCATCCCACAGGACCTGCCAGATGCGTCCATCGATATCGCAGGTCTCCGCCCAGAGCGCGATTTCACCGCCCTCGCGCCAGCTCCAGGAACAGCCCTCCGCTTCGGTCCGCCAGCCGGGCGCCGGTGGAAGAGCGCTGTCCGCGAGGCCAGCTACGGGCGCGCCCAGCGCGACGAAGAGGGCCATCAGGCCAGTCCGGATCATTGCGCCCACCAGCCTTCAAGCTTCAGCGCCTGCCGCGCGGTCTCCTGCATGTGGCAAGCCAGGGTCGCCGGCCCGCCGCCCGTGCCGCCCAGCCATTGCGCCTGTTCATAAAGGCAGGACGCATCCCGAAATGAGAGCCAGGCCCGCTGCATGGCGCGCAGGCTGTCCGCGACAGAGGCGGCGATGGATCTGAGGGTTTGCGCCTCCGCATCCAGCGCCTGCGCGCCCACTATCCGTTTTGCATAGGCGGCATTCAGCCGGGAGTCCCAATATCCCAGCTCGCCTTCCAGACAGTCCATCATGCCCAATGTGGTGTCGCCGCCGGGCGTCATCATGCAGGCCGCCGCCGCGCGCCCGACGCAATCGAGAACGCCGTGGCCCCCAAGGCCCGGCGAGTTCGCGACGGCTTCACTCACGCAGCCGTCCGTCGCCGACGGGGAAAACGCCGGCTCCGCCGGAAGCTCAGCGGCCGATGCGACGGTCAGGGCAAGCAGGCCCGGTCCGAAGAGGCGGTTCGTGCGTCGTCTGTCCATGATCGACCGTTTCGGCTGCGTCGGGAGATCGGTCGCAAGTCTCTCCTGTCCGGCGGGGCGCCGCAACCGGGAAAGGTTCGGCGCGACTGGGAATCTCATATAATACAATAGTTTACGCCTCTTCTGCCCTTGGCCCCTGTCTCTCGGCGCAGTATGCTGGCGGGGTGTCTTGACAAATGGATGTGGAGGAGGCGGCTCTTGTCCGTTCTCGAAATGGAGGCGCGCGCCGGTTTCTTCGGAATGCGCGGAATCTGCCGGTTGACGCAGGATCATGTGGAGCTTCTTCGCGGCTCACATATAAGCCTGATCGGATATGGCGAGCTTTCCTCGGTAAGGGTCTATCGCCCGGCGCCGGGGCGGGCCGCGCTCGGGCTTGTCGCCCGGAAGGGTCCGAAGATCACGATCCGTTTGACCCCGTTCTCCCGGTCGGACCAAGAGGTTTCCGCCTTCACGGCCGCGCTCGTCGAGCGGGTCGCCCGGGCGGCGCCGATGACGACCCTCCATCTCGGGCCGAGCCGACATCAATGGATCGCCGCATGGATCGGGGCGATCGTCTCCGGGGCCATCCTGCTCGCGGCCGGCTGGACTCTCGCCGCCGGGGGCTCCGCTGCGCCGCTGCTGCCGTCTGTCGCGATCGCGGTCGTCAACCTGGTCGTCGCCGCGCCGATTCTGAAGTCCGGCCGCCCGCATGAAGGGAGTGTCGGCAGGGCCGCCGCGGAGGGGATCCGACATCGGGCGTCGCGGCGGTTCGGAGCCGCGCCTTGGGTTGGCCCGCTTTGACGTTCGGCGGCTGATGCGGCGATGACCGCGCCGCCGGCCGCAGAAGATAGCGACAGGCGCCGAGGCCGCGCCGTCGCGACGCCTTCTTCCGACCGAAGCGATCGGACGATAAAGGGCTCACCCCGGGATCGTCAAGGCGACGTCGCGGTCGCCGGAATGCCGGGGCGCGCGACGTAAGAACCTTTCCGGAATTTACCGTCTTACGTCCCGTCGCCGCGGTTGCGTCGCCGCCCCTCGCGCGGGAGCATGCGGCGCTTGCTCCCGGGGCGGGCGCGCACAGCCGTCGCGTCTTGCGTCAACCGACTCCGGTTCGCTGCGGTCGCCGAAACCCCCGGCGGGAGGGACGAACTTGCTTGAGATAACGCCGCTGATGCGCGCAGCCGCGCTCGCCCTATTCGCGGGAGCCGCGCTTCCCGCCTCCGCGTGCGACGGTGTGTCGATCTCGGGCGCAAGAGCTCTCGAGTTCGGCGCTCTCGCGGTCAAGCCGCAGCGTTCCGGCTTCGTCGAGGTCGCCGCGAACGGCCGCCCCGCGACCTCGGCCGAGGCGATTTCGTTCCGCGGCGTCCCGGCTGCAGGCGAGTTCACCGTGAGCGGGCCCGCCGGTCGCACCGTGGTTGTCGAAGCGGTGGCTCTCGAAGATCCTGCGGAGCGGGTGGCCCCCGCCGCGCTTTCGGAGCTGATCTTCCGCTTTCCGGGGGGAACAAGGCGGCTACCGGCCTCCGGGAGCCATGTCGAGGTCGGGCTCCCGCAGCGTAGCCGCGGCGAAGGCGTCGCGTCGGTGCGGATCTCGGTGGGGGCGGTGATGCGGATCCGCGCGGTCGCGCGACCCGTCGATCTCGACATCGCGGTTTCGCTCTCATGTGTCGATCTTCATTGAGGCCGCTCTGTTGGGGGCGGCGACCGACGCCCGCACCAAAGCGGTGCAGGCGTCTGCGAACTCGGCGAAGGGCGTCTTGATGATCGGCGTACCCGACGCGCCGAACACCCTCGCTATGGCCTCGGTCAGCGGCCCGACCGCGCCCCGCGGGAGATCCAGTGCGCCGAGGTCCTCGGCGATCGCCGCTTCCTTAGCGTCCAGATAACAGACCTTGTCCTCGGTCCGGGCGGCGGCCGCGTCGCCGACGCGGACGGCGACGAACGGGGAGGCGCCGGGTTCCCGCTCAGGGCCAAAGGCGGCCGCGGCGAGCATCTGGCCGAACAGCACATGCGGCGGATGGCCCGGCGTCCGCAGCAGGAACAGGAACGGCGTCGCCTTGGCGGCGGCGTCGGGATCCGTCGCATGACAGGCGAGAAGGCCGCCCGAAAGCTCCGCTCTGCCGCGCACATCGATCACGTGCTGCTCCTGAAACTTCTCCCGGTAGGTCAGGTCGTAGCGCCCCTCGGGCCGCGGCGCGATCCGGAGCACGCCGCGCACGAGGCTGCCCCGGTAGTAGCGGGAATAGGCATGGCTATAGGTCACATAGCTTCCGCTCGCGGGGTCGGGCCCGGCTGGTGCGGCGGCGCGGCGCCCTTCGAGCGTCGACAGAACCGCCTCGAGCGCCGCCGGGTCGGCCGCCAGAACGTCGACCAGTTCGTCGGCGAAGGCGGCCGGTGACGCCGCCGCGATCCAGGCGCCACCGCGGGCCGATCCGATGACCATGGCCCAATCGTCATAGAAGCGGTGATCGCGTGGGCGTGCGACGCCGCGCATCCACTTGCGCGCCCGCTCCACCTCGAAGGCGGTTCGCGGGTTCACGGCGCGGAAGCGCGCGGCGAGTTCCTTGAGGCTTCCGCAGTGCAGCGCCCTCTGCGTGAGCCTGAGCTTGTGCGCCAACGACACTGTCCCGTATCCCCCCTTTCTGTCGTACCTGTTTTCGGGCGAGCCGAATTCCAGCAGTGAAATTGCAGCACGCCCTGGGTAATCTCCAATAGAAATTGTATGCTGATTGGGAATTTCCGGAAATTCCCGCACTGCTACATTTATGATCATCTCGTGTATGCGCTAGAGCATTGATGCCTGGCTGCAATGCAGTGCTTAAGATGGCGACGAAGACTAAGCGATAGTTTACGTAGGTGCGTGCGGCGGGAAGGTCCGTACGCCGCGCCCGCAACCGGAAAGGCTTACCATGCGCAACACCCGCCTCCTTCTCTCCGCCGCCGTCGCGGCGGCGCTCGCCGCCCCGGCCGCCGCCGAGACGGCCAGCACCACCCTCGACGTCACCGTCGCGCTGCAGCCCGCCCTGACTGTGAGCTGCACAGACACGGACTTCGGCATCGTCCGGGTTCGGCCGTCGGCGCAGACTAACACCTCAATCATCACATTCACCGATGCGAACACGGTGGCGATAACTTCTGACGGCGGCGGCGTGTCGCTGAGCGGAACCCCCTCCGCCTCGACGTGCACCGTGTCGGGCTCGTCGGCGGCCAATGGCTCCACGTTGTTCATTAGTGATAACATAGGTTCGCGTACCTTCGGCGCGGCGGCCGAGGGCGGGCCTTCAACAGCAGCAAATCTGAGTTTCAGCTCAAGTCAGTATAATGATGGTTCCGATGTTACGGTGACCGACGGCTCCGCGACCTTCACGTTCATTACTGGTATATTTATCCCGAGCGGCATCGTGGCCGACAACTTCGGCAACTACGTCACGACGGTCACGATCACTGTCGACGACAACATCTGACGCCGACCGTCGCTCCGGCGCGGGGGGGCGGTCTCCGTTCCCGCCCCCCGCGCCGGCCTTCTTCCCCGCGGCCCCTCGCAAGGAAACTACGATGCGGAACACCCGCCTCCTTCTCTCCGCCGTCGTCGCGGCGACGCTCGCCGCCGAGGTCGCCGCCGAGACGGCGAGCACCACCCTCGACGTCACCGTCGCGCTGCAGCCCGCGCTGACCCTCACCTGCAGCGGCGCGGATTTCGGCGTGATCCGCGTGCAGAGCGGCGCCCGGGGCGGCGAGGGCGAAGTCGTGCTCTCGGCGTCGAACCAGCGGTCGATCACGTTCGGGTCGGGCGTCTCGCTGGGCGCCGCGGGCGCGCAGGGAGCGTCTTGTACCCTGACCGGATCCTCGGCGCCGACCGACACCGAGGTGCAACTCACGTTTCTGCAGACGCCGGGCACGGCGCTCACGGGCGCGGCTGTCAACGGCGCCGATGCGCCCGTCACGGACGGCGGCAACGTCGAGATCAGCTTTCTCGGCGGCAACAACGGCTCGCTCGTCGTCAACGGCACGGCGATCTTCAACGACGTCACCATCGGCATCAAAATCCCCGACAACCTGACCGCGGCGAATTTTGGCGGATATAGCACGCAGCTCACCGTATCGGTTGACGACGGCGTCTGACGCTCCGGCGCGTTCACCCCGTTACCCCAATTTCAAGAGGACCGAATGCGCAGACAGCTTCTCTTCGCGGCCACGGCGGCCGCCCTCGCCGCGCCAGCGTCGGCCGAGACGGCGAGCACCACCCTCGACGTCACCGTCTCGCTGCAGCCGGCGCTGACGGTCACCTGCGACCCGGCGGATTTCGGCGTGCTGAAGCTCGCCACGGGGAACCGGGGCGGCGTGACGCGGGTGCAGCTGCTGTCGGACGGCACGCGCATCTTCTTCGGCGCCGCCAACGGCGTGTCCTTCGGCGCCGCCGGCGCCTCAGGCCCCAGCTGCACCATGGAAGGCTCCGCCGCCGGTGATGGCGAAACGGCCTCGATCAGCATGGACATCGGCACGGGCTCCATGTCCGGCGACGCTGTCGGCCAGATCGCGGCCCCGTCCGCCGCCGCCGCCGTTAAGGTGTTCGGCACGACGACCGCAAACGCGACCGTGGCCTCTGGAAGCGCCACCTTCGACGCGCTCGCCGTGACCATAGAGGTTCCGAACAATCTGACTGCGGACAACTACGGCGGCTACGCCGGGACCATCGAGGTCGCCGTGGACGACGGCGTTGGCGGCTGAGCGCCGCGCCGAGGCCTTCCGCTCCGACGCCGGCGTTCAGGGCGACGACCACAGGCCGCGACCGGCCAGCGCCGGCAACACGAGGAGACCTTGCCCATGACGCTCTGGGGTCCGTTCCGTCTTCGGCTCGCACGCGCTTGCGCGCCGGCGCTGGCTGCGGCGCTCGCCGTCGCGCCCTCGGCCGCGCAGGACATATCGGTGTCCGTCTCGGACAATGTGATCGTCCTTTCGGACCGCAAGCGTTCGGGCGGCATCGAAATGTTGAGCATGACGCCGGACGCGCTGGAATTCTCCGTCGCGGCGGCGGGGGCGCCCGAGGGCGCGCGCGACGGCTCAGAGCACCTGCGCTGGTCTCCGCCGCGCACGCTGGTCCCGCCGAACCGGGGCGTCCCGCTGCGCGTGTCGTTCCGCCCGCCAGAGGGGCTGGAGCCGGGCGAATACGTCGCGCGGCTGAACGTGCAGTCCCGCCCCGCCAACCCGCCTCCGGTCGTCCAGCCGGCGGAGGCGCCCGAGGGCGGCGCCGGCCTGTCGGTCAGGGTGCCGATCGTCCCGGTGCTGCCGGTCACGATCTATATCCGGCACAAGATCGACCCGCCCGCGCTCGAGGTGGAGCGGTTCGAGCCCGCGCGCGGCGACGCCGACATGCTGGGGCACTTCCTCGTCCGCAAGCCGGCGGGCGTCAGCTTCGTCGGGACCGTCGCAGTGGTGGCGGAGACTGACGGTTCCGTGCTGTCGCGGGGGCGGCTGCGCCTCGGCCAGACCATCACGGAAAGCCGGGTCGCCGTGCCGCGCGGCGACGGCCAGCGCGGGGTCGCCGGCGCCGTCTGCCTCCGTGTCTGGCGCGATTTTCCGGAACAGGGCGAACCCGACACCGTTCGCTGCAACTGAAGACGGCGCCTGCGCGCCCACGCCCCGAGAACCCGGAGACGCCTCGCGCTCTGGCGAAGAGGACGCGTCCCCATGTCAAGAGTCGTTCGGGTGGCCCTCATACTGGCCGTGGCGGCGTTCGCGCGCCCCATCGCCGCGAGCGAAACCGTTCTTCTCGTGGCGGTTTCGGTAAACGGGCGCGGCGCCTCCGAGTTCGAGGACGTCGCGGTCACCGAAACGGGCGCGCTGCTCGTGCCGGTCGTCGCGATCGTACGGGCCGCCGAGGGCCTTGTCGATGTCGCCGACGACGGCTCCGTCACCCTGCAACTGCCGCCGGCGGACGGGACGATCCGGATCGATGCAAGATCCGAGCGGCTTCAGGTGAACGGCCGCGCTCGGGAATGGGCGCCCGAAACGGCGATGCTCGTCGATGGCCGGCCGCTCGTCGCCTCGGGCCTGATCGCGGAGGTCTTCGGCCTGGAGACGACGCTTTCGCAGGACGCCTCGACGCTCGAAGTCGTGAGCGCGAGGCCGCTGCCCGCAGATCTCCGCGCCATGCGGGAGCGGCGTTGGAGCACTTTCGGCCTCGACAGTCGAGAAGAGCCGGTCGCCGTCGCCGTCGAGACGCCCTACGTCATGCTCGCGCCTCCGGAGGGCGAGCTGCAGCTGGGCCTGTCGGTGAACTCCGGGGGCGACCTCGGCGCGACGGCCTCGGGACGATTCGAGATGGAGGCCCTGCGCCTCGGTCACCGCGTCAGCTTCTCGGGGGACAAGGACGGCGGGATCGGGAGCCTCCGGTGGACGAGTGGTCGGAGTTCCCCGACCGGCGGCGTGTTCGGCGTCGATCGCCTTTCCCGCGCCGAGATCGGGGACGTCGAAGGTCTCTGGGCCCCGCTGGTGCGCTCCGGCGGCCAAGGGCGCGGGCTGCGGCTGAGCAGCGACGTGTTCGAGCGCGACTCTCGCTTCGACGTCTCCCGGGTCGCCGGCGACGCCCCCCCCGGCTGGGACGCCGAACTCTATCTCGGCTCCACCTTGATCGACTTCCAGCGGGTCGGCCCGGAAGGGCGCTTCGCCTTCGAGGATCTGCCCCTCTTTGGCGGGGCCAACGATTACCGCGTGGTCCTCTACGCGCCGGACGGCCGGACGCGCGAGATCTCGGCGACGCGGACGATCGCAGCAGGAGCCCTGCCCGCAGGGGAATGGCGGTTCGACGGAGTGCTGCTGGAGCGCGGAGCTCCCGTGTTCGATCTGGCCGGCGACGGCGTCGACGAGGGGCCCAGCCTGCAGTTCGCCGTCGACTACGGCGTTGACAGCGCGCTGACCCTTGGCGCCTTCGGCTTCTTCGACCTGGAGGCCGGCGCGGAAGGCTCGGAGCCGACGCGCCATTTGGGGCTGCTCGCCCGATCCGGCCTCGGGCCGGTCACGGCCCAGGCAGGCTTCGCTCTGGACTCGAACGGCTTCTCCGCCGCGGAACTCGCCACCGCCGTTGGCCTCAGGTCCGTTGGTCTCCATGCCCGATACCGCCGCTTCGACGTGGGTTTCGACAGCCCGGTCAAGCGCGAGGCAGGCGGCGACGCCCTCCAGTCGTTCAGGGTCGGGGCCTCGACTGCGCTCGGGTGGCTTGGGTCGATATCCGCCGAGTACGAATGGGTCGACTTGGTCGGGGGCGAGACCGAGGAACGCATCGACGCCTCGTTTCGGCATCGTCTCGGGCCGATAAGCTTCTCCCATGTCGGAGAGCTGTGGCGGGTCGGCGGCGCGGATCGGGTCCAGTTCTCTTCGCTCGCGTCTCTTTCGCTCTTCGGCGCCAACGCGCGGCTGCGCGCAGAGGGCTCGATGGAGACCTCGGGCGACCCCCGCCTCGATCGTCTGGAGGCCGCGCTGACCTCGCGGATCGGCCGCGACGCGAACCTCGCCGTCTCGTCGAGCTACGATCTGAACTCTGGCGCGCACGCCACGAATGGCAGCCTCGCGTGGGATACTGAGTTCGGCTCCTTCGGCGTGGCCGCGTCTCTCGACGACCGGGGCGGATGGTCGGCCAACTTTGGCGTCGGCGTCAGTTTCGGTGGCGACACGAGGACGGGCGCGTGGCCGGTGCTGCGCGACAGGAAGGAAACCGACCGGGGGATGGCGAGGCTGCGCCTCGCCGGCGTCGACGGAACGCCCTTCGCCGGCGGGGACGGCGAGTCCGGCGCAGGCGCCTCGGTGGCGCTCCTCGTCGATGGCCGGCCTGGCAGCGCGCCGATCGACGAGACGGGCGCGGCGATCATCTCCGGTCTCGCTCCGGGGAGAGCGACTCTCATCGAACTGACAGGGCTCGACGACGCAGACCCGTTTCTCGCGCTGAGCCCCGCCGCGGCGTCGGTCTCGCCGAGACCCGGGGTTCCGGCGGAACTGTCCGTCGCCGTAGCGCCCGGCGCGATGCTGTCGGGACGAGTGATCGCCTCGACAGCGAACAGCGAGAGCGGAACAGCCCATGCGACGGTCGTGCTGGAGCGGAGCGACGGAACCTCGCGGCAGACGACCCGGAGCCTCACGGGCGGCTATTTCCTCTTCGAGAACGTCTTTCCGGGCGACTGGATCGTGCGCGTGGAGGACCACGAAACCGGGGTTCCGGGATCGCGTTCAGGGCTCGCCGTCATCCTCGCTCCGGACGAGATGCGCGACGACCTCGTCCTCGTGAAAACCGGGGGCGGATGAACCATCGGAGGTAGACCGCACTCCGTCAGGCGCCGCATCGCCCCGGCTGATGGCCTACAAGGAGGCCGCGCCCGGAGCCCTTGCGTAGCGCAGCGCGCGACCGGGCTTCCGCGGGGCGGCAATCGCCAGTTCTCGATAGAGGTTCGGTTTGCAAGACTTGGAGCGCAAACCGGAGACGACGATGGCTACAAGAGAATGACGCTGGACGAGGTGGTTCAGAAGGACGCCGCGATAACCGGCCACGGAACCGCTTGGATCATCCAGGCAGGGCCTGGTAATTTCCCGCCCTTGGCACGGTTCACTTTTTTGATGGTTGGTCCGGGGTCGGAAGGATTTACGGTTTGGAGTTGTATTTGAAGGTCCTAGTGGTTGAGCAGCGGGATGGCGTGAGCCGGCCCGCAGCGGCGCGGTGGTTCGGGATTGACTGTCAGGCGGTCGCGAAGTCGGTTGAGCGCACCAGATTACAAGGATGCGATAGAGGCCGGCGTCGAGCATCTCATTCGGATTCCGTTTCCGCGGAGACCTCCCGGCTCACCTCCCTCGCCAGCGTCGTCCCCTTCGCGAGCCTACGCGCGAGCGCATCGACGAAGCCGGCGTAACGCTCCTTGCCCTTGGCCTGAGCGGCGTCGCGGAGTTCGTCATGGATCGGCGGCGTGGCGGTGAGCCAGAATCGGATGAAGAGCGCAAGCGCCTCGGCGGAGATCTCCTGATCGCGTTCGAGGCGCTCGATGGCGCGGGTCATGCGGTCGAGACGACGGGTGATGGCGGCTTCGCTCTGCTCGGCGCCGTCGGGCGAGAGGAAGTAGGCGAGGGCGGCCTCGACGATCCGCGTGGCGGGAACGCGGCGCCGGGCGGCGAGCGCCTCGAGGTCGTCGGCGAGCCGGGCGTCGAGATAGGCGGTGACCTTCTGCTTGCGCATGGCGGCGTTCCTCAGAGATCGATCCCGTCATCCGGATCCATCGCGGCCTGCCGCGCGACGTTCCGGAATCGGGCGCGAAGGGCGCGGGCGCGGGCGGCTTCGTCATCGGCGTCGTCATCGGGCGCGACGAACTCCGCCTCGGGCGCGGCGCGATCGGGGGCGATGTCCTCGTGTTCGGGGAGGTCGGGTGCGCGTCGGATGCCGCCGTCCTCGTCCTCGGGATCAGCATCGGTAGCTGCAGGCGCCGTTGCAGGCGCTGCGATCAGGGGCAGTGCGCTCCAGTCGTCAGGCGGCGCCCCGGCGGTCGGGATCGGCACGGACTGCCCCGGCGGCGAGGTGATCCGCGCCTTCAACTGCGCGTCGAGATAGTATCGGACCTTGCGCGCCCGGATCGGCGGCGCGCCGGAGACCAGCACGATCTCGTCCTCTGGCGGCAGCTGCATGATCTCGCCCGGCGTCAGGAGCGCCCGCGCCGTCTCCTGCCGCGAGACCATGAGATGCCCGAGCCAGGGCGAGAGGCGGTGCCCGGCGTAGTTCTTCATCGCCCGGAGCTCGGTCGTGGTCCCGAGGGCGTCGGAGAGCCGCCGCGCGGTCCGCTCGTCATTGGTCGCGAAGGCGACGCGGACATGGCAATTGTCGAGGATCGCGTTGTTCGGCCCGTAGGCCTTCTCGATCTGGTTCAGCGACTGGGCGATCAGGAAGGCCTTCAGCCCGTAGCCCGCCATGAAGGCGAGCTGGCTCTCGAAGAAGTCGAGCCGCCCGAGCGCCGGGAACTCGTCGAGCATGAAGAGGAGGCGATGCCGGCGCCCTTTCGCCTCCAGCTCCTCGGTCAGGCGGCGGCCGATCTGGTTCAGGATCAGCCGCACCAGCGGCTTGGTGCGCGAGATGTCGGAGGGCGGCACGACGAGGTGCAGCGTCACGGGGCGCGGCCCGGCGACGAGGTCGGCGATCCGCCAGTCGCAGCGGGAGGTGACGGCGGCGACGACCGGGTCGCGGTAGAGGCCGAGGAAGGACATCGCGGTCGAGAGGACGCCCGAGCGCTCGTTCTCCGACTTGTTGAGGAGTTCGCGCGCGGCTTGCGCCACGACGGGATGCGGCCGGTCCCCGAGATGGGGCGTGCGCATCATCGCCGCGAGCGTCGCCGCGATCGGGCGGCGCGGATCCGAGAGGAAGGTCGCGACCCCGGCCAGCGTCTTGTCGCGCTCGGCATGGAGCACATGCAGGATCGCGCCGACGAGCAGCGAATGGCTGGTCTTCTCCCAGTGGTTCCGCCGCTCGAGCTGGCCTTCGGGGTCGACGAGGATGTCGGCGATGTTCTGGACGTCGCGCACCTCGCGGGCGCCGCGGCGGACTTCCAGGAGCGGGTTGTAGGCGGCGGAGCCCGCGTCGGTCGGATCGAAGCGGAGGACCGGGCCGAGGCGGGCGCGCCAGCCGGCGGTCAGGGTCCAGTTCTCGCCCTTGATGTCGTGGACGATGGCGGAGCCGGGCCAGGTCAGGAGGCTCGGGATGACGAGGCCGACGCCCTTGCCCGAGCGGGTCGGCGCGAAGCAGAGAACGTGCTCGGGCCCGTCGTGACGGAGGTAGCGCCGTTCGAGCCGCCCGAGCACGACGCCGTCCTCGCCGTAGAGCCCGGCGGCGGTCACATCGGCGGGCGTCGACCAGCGGGCGGAGCCGTAGGTGGTGACGTCGCTCGCCTCGCGGGCGCGGAGAACCGAGAGGAGAATGGCGACGAGGATCGCGGCGATCCCGCCCGAGGCGGCGATCACGGCGCCCTCGACGAAGATCGCCGGGGCGTAGGCGTCGTACCAGTACCACCAGAGGAAGAGATCCCAGGGCCGGTAGACCGGCCAGCCGAAGAGATCGGCCATCGGCGCGCCGAGCGCCGCCTGATGGCCGAGGCGGAAGGCCGTCCATTGCGTGGCGGCCTGCAGAAAGACGAGCACCACCAGACTGACGATCACGATCTGGCCCCAGAGGATCGCGGTGGCGGGCGAGGCGGCGGGACGAGGCATCGGCGGTCCTTCCGGTCAGAGCGCGAGGCCGCGGCTTCGGCCGAGGGCCCAGTCGACGCCGCCGCCGGAACCGACCGTTCCGGTCACCGAGCGGCCAAGGTGGCGGTCGAGCTGCGGGCTCCAGGGGACGAGAGAGAATCCGAGCCCGCCCTCCGGGCCAAAGCCCTCGATCATGGCGAAGCGGCCCGAGGCGAGGTCGAGGCGGCGGCGGAAGGTTCCCTCGACCGGATCGCCCTCCCGCGACCGGTGTCGCGGCAGGCCGGTCTCGGCGGAAAGGCGGGCGGCGGCCGTGTCGAGCTCGCGGGCGCGCAAGGTGGCGAGGAGGTCGCGGGCGAAGATGACGCGCCGACCCT
Organism: Pikeienuella sp.; assembly: GCF_046290545.1. Lineage (NCBI taxonomy): Bacteria > Pseudomonadati > Pseudomonadota > Alphaproteobacteria > Rhodobacterales > Paracoccaceae > Pikeienuella > Pikeienuella sp. The sequence continues at coordinate 205,925 of NZ_JBKAGV010000018.1, forward strand.
GTCGCTGGGCCAGTCCCCCGGCGACGAGCCGCTCGGCTCGGCGGTCGAGCGCGTCCCGCACTTCCGCGCCGAAGCCCGAGCCGCTCAGCGGCGCCGGGTCGCGGGCGAGCCGGATGCGGTCGAGCCAGGTCGCGCCCTCGGCTTCGATCTGGGCGGCGAGATCGAGATCGCACCGGCCGACCAGCGCCAGCCGGGCGCGCCCGCCCGCCTTCGGCGTCCAGAGCCGGGTCTCGACGACGCCGCCCGGGGCGGTGTCGCCGGTCGCCTCGATGTCGGGGAAGCGGAGATGATGGACCCGCCCGTCGACCCCGTCGATGACCGCAAAGGCGACGCCGTGCTGCTCGTCTTGCAGGCCACGCGCGACGAGCCGGCCGAGAATGGGCGAGGCTGGCACGCCGTCGATCACGAAGTCGGAGGCGGCGCGCTCCGGGCCGCCCGCCATTGCGCGGTGCATCGTCCGTATGATGTCGCCGCGGAGGGCGAGGTCGCGGAGCGTCGCCTCCGCCCCGGACTTAAGCTCCCAGACGGCGGGCAGGACCGGCGTCGCCAGCCCCAGTCGCTCCAGCTTGCCGGCGCGGCCGATCATCAGGCGGCGGAGTTCGGGATCGCGCGGCTCAGGCGCGCCGCGGCGGAGATCGACGACGCCGGCGTGGTCGTCGGCAAGCGAGCGCAAGGAGCGGTCGAGATCGGTCCAACGCTCGGCATTGACCTGGCGCTCCAGATCTCCCGCGATCTCGCGCGCGCTGCGGGGGCCGAGTTCAAGCCCGATCAGCGCCTCGGCCCGGGAGCGCAGCCCGTGGGCGATGTAGTCGCGCGCGATGACGAGGTCGCGTCTGTCCTCGGCCTTGCCCCGGACCAGGATGTGGACATGCGGATTGTCGGTGTTCCAGTGATCGACCGCCGCCCAGTCGAGCCTTGTGCCGAGGTCGCGCTCGGCCTGGGCCATCAGGTCACGGGTGAAGGCGCGGAGGTCCCCGAGCCGATGAGCGTCCTCGGGCGAGACGATGAAGCGGAAGTGATGCCGGTCGTCCTTGCAAGCAGAGGCGAAGGCGCGACCGTCGACACCGTCACCGTCGCGCCTGAAGAGATCGGCGTCCCGTCCGTCCCGGCCGACCCCGTCGCGCCGCAGATAAAGGATGTGCCGGGCGAGCGGGGCGGACCTGAGCTTCGCGCCGCCATGCCGGACGATGCGGGCCTTGACGAGGACGCGGCGGCTGGAGCGGGAGAGCCCCGCGGCGGTGCGGGCGAAGCGACCGCGTCCGCCGGTCGCCCCGGCGCGGTCCGCTGCGCCGAAACGATGGCCGGCATGCCCCTCCTTCCGGGCCGCGCGCATGACCTCGGCGACGAAGCGGGTGGCCCGGCGGGTAGAGGGGCCGCCGTCGCGGATGCGCCCGGGGCGGATGCGGAGATCGTCGTCGCCGCGCGTCACGCTCCCGCCTCCGCGCGGGTAGCGCCGCCGCGCCGAAAGCCGCGCGGTCTCAGGGGCTTGGGCCTCGCATTGCCGCATGGGTGCGGTGGGCGCCGCGCAAATGTCGCCACAAGAACAACAGCATGCGGCCCGCCTGCGGCGCCGCTTTTATCTTGCGATCCTTCCCGTTGGACTCGCGCCGATCCTGCCCGGCCTGCCGTCACCGCGACATCGCAGGCCGGAACACGCCGGAACGCGCACGGGGGTCTCATGGCGCCCTCCGGGTCTGGAGCGGCGCAAAGAGCCCCCAAGGAGCCGATCCCGCGACGCTTCCGGAAGCGTCTTCGACGTCAGCGCGACGCGCGACGGGCGCCGAGACGAAGAGCGGAGCATCCCGCCAATCGATCGCGTCGGGAAGAAAGGACTGCGGAGGTGAAACCCCTGCGTCTTCGTTGATCATCGGCGCCAGAACGGCGAGATAATCGCGGGTCTCTCGAGGCAAGGGGCGACCCGTAGCGAGATGCTCGGCGTAGCGTGTGGGCCCCGCATTGTAGGCGGCGAGGAAGCCAGGGGAGCCGAACCAGTCGAGCATCTCCCGCAAGTACGCTGCGCCCGCGAGGACGTTGTCGCGCGGATCGAACGGGTCATCGCCGAGCCCGTGGGCGGCGCGGAGCTCGGCCCAGGTGGCGGGCATGACCTGCATCAGCCCCATGGCCCCGGCGCGGCTGACCGCCCGCGGATCGCCGGCGCTTTCGACCGCGACGACGGCGCGGATCCAGTGCGGCGGGAGGCCGAACCGCTCTGCGGCCTCGGCGATATGGCGGTCGATCTCCGGCGCGGCGGCGGCGAGCGGGCGCGCTTCCGCCGGCTGCCCAACGGTCGCTCCAGGCGCAAAGATCGCACTGGCGAAAAGCAGCCCGGCTGCAACTCCCGTGCAGGCTGCGCGGCGCGAGACTGGCGGATGAACCCACATCGGTTCAGCCTCCCCGCGTCCAGATCGGGCGCGCACATGCGACGATGGTGGCGATCCCCGTCGGGCCGAGGTAGCGCCCGTCGAGGCTGTTGGGGATCTCGGCGAGCAGGAGGAACACCTGTCCCACTCCCAGCCGTCGGCAGCCTCGCCAGATGGGCATCGGTCGTCCATGACTGTCGGCGACGACAACCGTGGCGACGGCGACTCCGTCGATCAGGATCGCGCCACCGGACCGGCAGATTACGGCGCCCGGCATCGCCGCGACGCGCTTCAGGAGCAGTGCGCTCCGCCCGAGATAGCGTCGCGACGCAGCCCAGTCGGCGCGGTCCGGCGGCAGCCGCACGGCGACCAGATCGCCGAGCTCGAGGGCGCCCGGCGGCGTCAGCGCATAGAGGCCGATCGGCAGGCTGGCGGAGGCGTTCCAGAGGAACCGCGGCGCCCGTTCCGGCAGCGACGCGACTATGAGCGCGATGGCGACGCCCGCACCGAGAAGAGGAGGAGCGGCGCGGGTCATGGCGCCAGTCCGCGACGCTTCAGCCAGGCGGCGTGCCGGGCCGGCGCGTAGAGGCGTGGCGTCAGGCCCGCGGTCAGCCGGTTGTGGAGGTGCCGCCAATGATCCGGGCAGGCGTCTTCCGGCGCGACGCCGCAGCTCTCCACCCGCTCGATGGCGGCGAGCGCCGCCTCGACCTTCGGCCAGCCGGAGAGCCGCAGGAGGATCTCGCCGCCGGGCGTAACGAAGGGCACTGTCGCGCAGGGCGCGCCCGCCTCGACGGCGCACAGGATGTCGATCCGGCTCTCGACCGTGCCATAGGCGTTCGACGCCCAGCGGATCAGCGCGAAGACGGCGCCGGGATCGAAGGAGACGCGCCTCTCTGCTCGCGTCAGGATCGTCTCCTCGGCGATCCGGCCGAAGCGGATCCAGCGTTCGACGCGCCCCTCGTCCCAGGTGAGATCGACAGTCGTGCGCATCGCGTCAGCGCCGCGAGCGCAGATAGGCGGGGGCTAGGGCCGCGTGGCGTTTGGCGGGCGGCAGGGTCTCGCCGCTCTCGTCCGAGGTCGAGGTCTTGCCGCCCCGGGCGACCCAGGCCTGAAGGTCGCCGAGCGCATAGACGACGCGGCCGCCGATCTTGGAATAGCGCGGGCCTGTGCCGTAGGTCCGGTGCTTCTCGAGCGTGCGCCCCGATAGGCCGAGGAAGCGCGCCGCCTCGGGCGTGCGAAGATAGCGCGGCGGCAGGGACGGGTTCGGGTCGGGCATGGCGAAGGGCCTCCGGGTGCTCGGTCCCGCCGCGGAGTTGCGCCGGGTTACCGGGGGTAAGTGAAGCGAAGATCGGGGCGGAGGGGGGATGACGAAGATCGGTCCTGGAAATCGTCACCCCCCGAGATCGGGGGTTGAGAGGCCGCGGATCGGTCTTCGTCCGAGCGGTCAGTCGTCGCGCCGGCGGCGTCCGGTCGGACGCTGGCCGCGAAGAAGGGCGCGGTAACCGTCCTCCGTCAGGCGCCGCCCATGCGCGATCAGGCGCACGACCTGGGCCTTCAGCGGGCTCGTCTTCCAGGGCTCGGCGCCGACACGCTCTTCGCCATAAAGATGCTCGGCGATGGTGCGGAGGACCGCCTCCGCCTCGCGCCCGTCGAGCGCCCGGAGCGCCATCGCGATGCGGCGGCGCTGCTGCAGCGTCAGCGGATCGGGCGGCGCCCGAAGGCCCATCAGACGCGCCCGCAGCCGCGCGGCGTTCGCCCGCCGCGCGGGCCAGCGGTCGTCGAGCGGCAGCAGGATGCCGACTGGCTTGCGGAGATCGGCGGGACGAAGCGCCAGCAGCTGGCCGGTCTTCAACCGGAGGAAGAGCAGGCCGTCGGCCTCGCGGCGGAGATCAACACCGTCCGGATCGAGCGTGACCGAGTCGCTGTCCGGGTCCGCAACCGGCGCGAGCAGCGTTACCGCGGCCGGCGCCGCCTTCGGCGTCCAGAACACCGGCGCGCGGGGCGCCGCCAGCTCCGGATCAACCGGGAAATCGCAACCCCCAGCCGGCCGGGGAGGCGAGCCCCCGTCCCAGCAGGGGGTACTCCTTCCTGTAGCGGCTGTTGCGGCGCAGGCACTCCCAGGCGAGACCCGAGAGGTCGAGCCGGTCGAAGACGTCGTAGGCGTGATCGTCCCGCCAGTCCCGCGTCATGGCGATGCTCCGCGCCTCGGTTAGCCGGAACCTGAAGGGAAATAGGGTCGGCGCTGCTGCGCGTCCACCGATTGAAGGCCAAGGAAATACAACTTTAGCGCGAGACCGGCTCTGCAGCGGAAGTTCGACGCCGGCGTCAGTCCTCGCGCTCGGCCAGCAGCAGGCGATAGCCGATCTCGGTCATCCAGCGTGCGCGGGCAAGGTGCGTCTCGACGACGTCGCGCGCGCGGTCAGGCTCGGCCTCGGCGTCGATGTCGAACAGAACCTGCGCAATCTCCGCTAGAGTCGCGCCGCTCGTCTCGGCGTCGAGCAGGCGCATGTAGAGCTTGACGTTGGCGCGATCATAGACGGTCAGGGCGTCGCCCTTCGGCGCAGTCGCTGCGATGCCTATCCTGTTTGGCGCCGACATGTGCCCCCTTGGCGCCCGACAGGGCACTGGTGAAACATCCTCCACGAACCGGCTCGAACGCAAGCCCGGTGCGGTGCGCTGGTCAAATGAGTATTATAGTGCGTCGCACCGAAATACGCGACGCGTTTTCTGTCGGCGGATGGATATCCGCGCCGTGTTCGGTCGAAACCTGAAGCTGCACCGGCGGCGCGCCGGCCTCAGCCAGGCCGCGCTCGCGGCGCTGATGGATGTCGACCGCGCGCATGTCAGCGCCATGGAACGCGGCAGACAGAACGTCACTATCGTAACGCTGTGGCATGTCTCAGTGGCGCTCAACGTCCAACCGGCGATGCTGCTGGAGCGGGAGGAGCCGCCGGGTGAGTAGTCGCCGAGGTTGCGGTGCGCTGGCGGATTGCGAATGTAGAAACGTCGCACGCGTGACATGATGGGTGGGAAGCGGACTTTCGCTGCAGGCTGCGCCAAGGTCGGCTAATCGGGGTATGCCGAGGTTGCGTGTTTTCCCGATTCCGGCCCAAGTCTCAGGGTGGGCGCCGAGTTGCTCCACGGAATTCCGTCTAGAAGCCTCAGCATTTGGCGCTGGCAAGCCCTATCCGTCTGAAGGTGGACCAGATAGACAGGATTACCAACTTTAACTCTCGAAGCAATACAGAGAATTCACTGTCACCGAGCGGTCGCACCTAAAGCAATGTCGTCTGTGGTCCGTTCAGTCGCTCACTTCGCCAGGACTGCGCCTTAGAACCGAAAGCGCAAGTTTCAGCATCTCTCGAACATGTGTCGGCGTCTCGCCTGAAGCGCGTTGAGTGATGGCGAGGCCGATCTGTTCGCCCAGATAGGCCGCCGCGGCTTCGACAGAAAGCCCCTCTCTCAGTTCACCTGCTTCGTCGCGCGCCCGCAGGAAAGCGGCGTAGGCGGTCCTTGCCGCCAAGTCGATCTCGTCGACCCTCGCACGCGTCCGGGGCCCCAGTCGGTGCTTGCCCGCGCGCATCTTGTAGAACAGGCACCCGGTTTCCATCCGC
>NZ_JBKAGV010000019.1:0-59352 GCF_046290545.1 Pikeienuella sp.
GTTGGCGCCCGGGCGCCGATCCTCGTCGAGGCGAAGCCGAACGCGCGCCCCCTCTCGGCAGATTTGGCTTCGCCAAATCGCCTGCCGGGCAATGGGATCGCTGGACTTCGCGCATGACCAGTTCGCCTGCGGGCGGCGGTTCCGCGTGCTGAACATCGTCGACGACGTGACGCGCGAGTGCCTGGCCGCGATCCCGGACACGTCGATCTCCGGTCGTCGGGTGGCGCGTGAACTGACCGATCTGATCAGCCTTCGCGGCAAGCCGGACATGATCGTCTCGGATCACGATGAGGGCCATCGCCCGAATGAGTTAACGTCCAACGCCATCCTCGCCTGGTCGAAGGATCATCGCGTCGAATGGCGTTGCATCGCGCCAGGAAATCCGATGCAGAACGGCTATGTCGAGTCCTTCAACGGCCGGATGCGCGACGAGCTTCTGAACGAGAGCCTGTTCTTCGGCCTCGACCATGCCCGCAGCGCCATCGCCGAATGGAGAGAGGATTTCAACACCGCGAGGCCCCATTCCTCACTCGGTTACCAGACCCCGGCGGCCTTCGCCGGAGCCCTCGCCGCAACCGCCTCCGACGCTTCGCTCGATAAGGGCTTCGCGTCTCCGGCGGTTGCTCAACCCGCGCCCTACGGCGTAACAGAAAAGGCCAAGGCTCCAATCGCCGCTGGATGAAAGTTCAGTGGCAGGTCAAGTCTCGCGCATGATTGATGATGCGTGAGACGTAGCGGCCAAGAGAGGGACAGTGGCCGGCGCTGTCCCTACTTCTTCGACTTCCTATATCGGGACCAAGCGCGTCGGTTTGCTTCGGCGCTAGCGCCGCGGCCGGCATTGAACGCGAGCCTCGCAGAGTTCGCTATCGAATGACCAGAATCAACCAACTCTTCCATTTTGTTGAGAATTTCCGATCGTTCGGCTGCAAAAGCCCTTTGGCGCGCCTGTCCACCCGAGCTTGCGCTTTCGACACTTTTTTTGCCCCGCAGAGCATCCAATTCATGGTCGATCTTTAGCTGAAGCATCGAATATAGCTGTCCGAATGCGAAATCATCGTATTCGAGAAAATATGCTGAAAGACACGCAGATGCTAGCCATTCTCTTGAAAATATTTCACAGAAATGAGTTGTATAAATCAGAGCTAGCCATGCATCTTCGTTTTTTATAATATTATCTAATTCTTCATATTCTGGAGCAATTTCGTATTCGTAAATAACTTCTAAGGCGAGCGCCACATTCGATGGCATTAAATTCCCATCTCTATCTATCACATTTGCTTCGTATAATACATCTTTGCAACGAAATATTGCTATATATAACTCACCAAAACCCATGATCTTATAGTCATGACCATAAGGGTGAATGTTTTGCGCGATCTTAGAACTCCGCGCCTCCTCGATGCTTTCATAAACCAAATTGAGCGTGCCTATTAGTATTCCTTTCCTCACTTTCACCACCTTAAGCGCCGTCCCGTCCGGCAATGGGATCGGGAATACGACCTCGCTGTGTAGCTTGAGAGGCTCTGTCATCGTTGCTTGCTCTCCCCAGCTCCTCTTGCTCCGGTGGCATACCGCCCCCAGGCGTCCATCAACGCCCGCCGCCTCTCGAAAAGATCGCTTCGAGCATAAGCCCGCTCCACCGCGTCGCCGGTGGCGTGAGCGAGCGCCGCCTCCGCCACTTCGCGCGGGGCCTTGGCGCTTTCGCTGCACCAGTCGCGGAAAGTGCTGCGGAAGCCGTGCGTCGTGAAGCCTTCGCGCCCCATCCGCTTGAAAAGTGCGCTGAATACGTTGACCGACTGCACCTTGGCCTTGCCACGCGCCGCTTCTTGCACAGAGGGGAAGATCAGGTCTTCGTCCAGCCCCTTCACCGCCTCCAGCGCCGTCAGCGCGGGCTTGGAGAGGGGGACGCGATGGGGAAGGCCGCGTTTCATCCGCTCGCCCGGAACGGTCCAGACGCCATCCTTGATCTCGCACCACCGTGCGCCTCGCACCTCCGCGGAACGAAGCCCGGTGAGGATCAGGAATTCGAGCGTCCGCGCCGAAACCCCGTCCCGTTCCCGCAGCTCCGCCATAAAGGCTGGAAGGTCGCGCCAGTCCATCGCCGCGCGATGCTCCGCCCGCGTCTTCACTTGCGGGAGCGCCTTCTTCAGCCCGTTGACCGGGTTCTCGTCCGGATACTGGCCGGCCCCCTTCGCCCAATCGAATACGGAGGCGATGCGCTGCTTCAAGCGCCGCGCCGTCTCATGCGTCTCAGTCCAGAGCGGGGTCAGCACCTTCAGCACATCCGCCGGGCCGAGCGTATGGATCGGGCGCGCGCCGATGATCGGGAAGACGTGGTTCTCCATCGAGGCGAGCCAGTTCTCCCCGGTCTTCGCGTTCCGGAAGGTCGGCAGGAGGTTGGCGTGAACGCGCTTCGCCGCGGCTTCGAAGGTCAGGCTTTCGCGCTTCCGGACCGTATCCGGGTCGCCGCCCTGCCGCGCCACCTTGCGTAATGCCTGCGCCGCCTCCCGCGCTTCCGCCAGCGGGATGAGTGAGGCGGAGCCGATCCCGAGTTCCCGGCGCTTGCCGTGGACCATCGTGCGGAGAATCCATGAGCGCGCATCCCCGCTTCCAACGCAGAGATACAGCCCGCCGCCGTCGCCATACATGCCAGGGGATTCTAGCGCCCGGACCTTCGCCGCGGTCAGCTTCGTCACACCCCTCTCCTTCCCGCCATTTTTCCCACCAGCCCTTCCCGCCATTTTTCCCGCCATCGAGGATGGGATCGGATGAGACGGATTGCAATGGGTTGAATCAGCGGTTCCACAAATCTCTATGAATCAATTAGCTTTCTGAGTTCGCATGAGATTGGCTGAAGTGGAGATTTGGCGGACCTACGGGATACCAGCGGCTTCCGGCGCGCCAGGGCGCTGAGCGGAAGGCGCACGCGGTCTTCTCTTTTCTTTCGACGTGACGAGCGGGCGCCCGGTCGTCGTTGCCGCGACCGGGGCCGTTCGAAGGTCGGTCAGGTACGGCGCGACAGGGCGGGCGAGCCGGGAGCGCGCCCGCTCCCGGTCATGCGCCGGCGCCCGGCGCCCCCGTCCGGCGCGATCAGGCCATCGCGGCGGCGCGGGTCGCCGGGGAGTGGACGGGCGCCGGGTCGCGCAGGACGTAGCCGCGGCCCCAGACCGTCTCGATGTAATTGTCGCCGCCCGTCGCCGCGGAGAGCTTCTTGCGGAGCTTGCAGATGAAGACGTCGATGATCTTCAGCTCCGGCTCGTCCATACCGCCGTAGAGATGGTTGAGGAACATCTCCTTCGTCAGCGTCGTGCCCTTGCGGAGGCTGAGAAGCTCCAGCATCTGGTATTCCTTGCCGGTGAGGTGCACGGGCGAACCGCCGACCTCGACCGTCTTCGCGTCCAGGTTGACCGCGACCTTGCCGGTCGAGATCACGGACTGCGCATGGCCCTTCGAGCGGCGGACGATGGCGTGGATGCGGGCCACCAGCTCGTCCCGGTTGAAGGGCTTCGTCATGTAGTCGTCCGCGCCGAAGCCGAAGCCGCGCAGCTTGTCGTCCGTCTCGGAAAGGCCGGAAAGGATGAGAATCGGGGTCTCCACCTTCGCGACGCGAAGGGATTTCAGCACTTCGTAGCCCGACATGTCAGGCAGATTGATGTCGAGAAGAATCAGGTCGTAGTCGTAGAGCTTGGCCAGCTCGATGCCGTCTTCCCCCTGGTCCGTCGCGAAAACGTTCAGATTCGCCTTCGACAGCATCATTTCAATGCTGCGGGAGGTCGAATGATCGTCCTCGATCAAAAGCACACGCATGTCGTTCATCCCTTCCGTGGAGCACCCGTTAAGATTGATGCCACGTTAGGGGAAAAAAGGTAAACGACGTGTTACCGCTGGTTAACCAGGAACGAATTACTCGCCATGCGTGTTGCGGAAATGCTTCAATTTGGTCACCAGCAGCGCGTTCGGCCCGTGCCGGGAAAGGGAGTCGCGCCACAGGTTGAGCTCCTCGAGGCTCAGGTCGTAGCGCCGCATCACCTCCGTCTCCGAGATGGCGCCGGCCTCGACGGCGGCGACGACGGCGGCCTTGCGGCTCGCGACCCAGCGGCGCGTGTCCGCGGGCGGCAGGTCCGCCCGCATCTGCTGCAGCTGTTTTTCGTCACGCCGCTCATGGAAAGGCACGATCTTCTGCATCTTGAAACGCTCCCACACACACAACGCAGAACCGAGGCGGATTATTCCCGTTCCCTCCTAACGTCTGGTGAACGGGGTTGAGGGGGCGTTGCGCCGGGGCTATCTGAGCGCGATGGACGGATCGGCCCCCCTCAACAGCCTCGGCCTCGCGAAGCCCGCGCGGGATACGCGCGTCGTCGTCGCGATGTCGGGCGGGGTGGATTCCTCCGTCGTCGCGGCGATGCTGGCGCGGGAGGGCTATGACGTCGTCGGCGTCACGCTCCAGCTCTATGACCATGGCGCGGCGCTGGCGAAGGCCGGCGCCTGCTGCGCCGGGCGGGACATCAGGGACGCGCGCCGCGTGGCGGAGGCGGAGGGCTTTCCGCATTACGTGCTCGACTACGAGAGCCGCTTCCGCGAGGCGGTGATGGAGGATTTCGCGGAGACCTACCTCGCGGGGGCGACGCCGATTCCCTGCGTGCGCTGCAACCAGAGCGTCAAGTTCCGGGACCTTCTGGCGGTGGCGCAGGATCTCGGGGCGGATTGCCTCGCCACCGGGCATTATGTGAGGCGGGCGGAGGCGGCGGACGGGCCGGCGCTCCTGCGCGCCGCCGATACGGCGCGGGACCAGAGCTATTTCCTCTTCGCGACGACGCGGGAGCAGCTCGGCTATCTCCGCTTCCCGCTCGGCGGCCTCGCCTCGAAGGCGGAGACGCGGGCGCTGGCGGCTTCATTCGGGCTTTCGGTGGCGGAGAAGCCGGACAGCCAGGACATCTGCTTCGTGCCCTCGGGCGGCTATGCGGCGGTGATAGAGAAGTTGCGGCCCGGCGCGGCGGAGCCGGGGGAGATCGTCCACGTGGACGGTCGCGCGCTGGGCGAGCATCCCGGAATCATCCATTACACGATCGGGCAGCGGCGCGGGCTCGGCCTCGGCGGGGGGGAGACGGGGGGCGAGCCGCTCTTCGTCGTGAAGCTGGAGCCGGAGACGCGGCGGGTGATCGTCGGCCCGCGGGAGGCGCTGGCGGTGCGGCGGGTCGCGCTCAGGGAGGTCAACTGGATCGGGCCGGGCGCGTTCTCCGATGCGCCCGCGGGCGGATGGGAGGCGGAGGCGAAGCTCCGCTCCGCCCGCGCGCCGGTTCCCTGCCGCGTGATTCCGGAAGCGGGCGGCGCGGCGCTGGAATTGCTCACGCCGGAGGAGGGCGTGGCGCCCGGGCAGGCGGCGGTGTTCTACGCCGGCGAGCGGGTGCTCGGCGGCGGGTGGATTTCGCGGGGCTGAGGGGGCGGGCGACGCCGGAGCGGCGCGCGGAGGGCCGCGGCCTCCCTCGGGGGGCCGCCTCGGAGCGATTGGGCCTGGCGGTTTATGGCGTCAGGAACTCCGACGGTTGCGCGTCTTGCGCCGTTGCGATGCGGCCTCCCATGCGGGAGGGAGGCCGCGGCCCGGGCTGGTCGCCCGGGCCAAGGGGCGAGCGTGAGCGCTGGGTCTCAGCCCGGCCGGGGCGTCGTCGTCGGCTCCCCCGGAACCTGGCCCGTGCGCTCAGCACGCGCCCGCCCCTGCGGGGGGGCGGGCGCTCTCCGCCGGATCAATGGGCTCGACCGGAGTTCGGGGCGGTCCGATAAAGTCCTGCAAACCGGGCGTCAGGGCGCCCGCCAAGGGGCGGTCGCGGCCCTGCTCTCGCCGCTCGGGCGACGGCCGCCCTCAGTCCGGCGACCAAACGGCGGTCTCTTTTCAGTCCGTTGGGCGGCGGCTCACGTCCCCGCCAGCGCGCCTTCCACAGCCCGCGTGATTTCGGGCGAGAGGGGTTTCGTCGTCGAGCCCCAGAAGCCGACGAGCCTTCCCTGCCCGTCGATCAGCGCCTTGTTGAAGTTCCAGCGCGGCTCCTTCCCGTGGGCGGCCTTGAGCCAGAGATAGAACGGATGCGCCTCCGGCCCGCGGACGCGGGTAATCTCCGTCATCGGCAGGGTGAGGCCGAAATTGACCTCGCAGAAATCCTTCACCTGTTCTTCGGACGCATATTCCTGGTTGAAATCGTCCGAAGGCACGGCGAGGACGGTGAGGCCCTTCGGCCCGTAGGCGTCCTGCAGTTTCTGAAGCCCCTCGTATTGGCCGGTGAAGCCGCACATGGAGGCGGTGTTGACGACGAGGACGGCCCCCTGAAGTTCCGAAAGCGCGATCTCCCCGCCCTCGATGGAGCGGAAGACAAACCCGCCGGCGGGCGGCTCGGCCGCCTCGGGGAGCGCGGGCGTGCCTGCGGCGAGGAGGGCGGCGGCGAGGCTGACGACGCGGAACATTCAGGGTCCTCCGAAATTCACCATGGTAACGTCGTTCGCGGCCAAAGGGTTTCAAGGGCCGGTGGACAGCGGCGCCGCGCCGCGGCAAGACTTCCCGCCTGAAGGAGAGCCCGATGACCGACCACCCCGCCCTGCCCCGCGTTCTCGCCCGGCTCGACGCCGATGCGGAGGCCGCGACCGCGCGGCTCTTCGACTTCCTGCGGATCGAGAGCATCTCCACCGATCCGGCCTACAAGGCGCCCTGCAAGGCGGCGGCGGAATGGCTGGCGGCGGAGCTGCGGGGGATCGGCTTCGACGCATCGGTGCGGGAGACGCCGGGGCATCCGATGGTCGTCGGCCATACGCCCGCTGGAACAGGGCCGCATCTCCTCTTTTACGGCCATTACGACGTGCAGCCGGTCGACCCGCTGAACCTCTGGACGGCGCCGCCCTTCGAGCCCGTCATCGCCAAAGGGCCGGGCGGGCCGGAGATTCGCGCCCGCGGGGCGGCGGACGACAAGGGGCAGCTCATGACCTTCGTCGAGGCCTGCCGCGCCTGGAAGGCGGAGACGGGCGGGCTGCCGGCCAATGTCACGTTCCTGTTCGAGGGGGAGGAGGAATCCGGCTCCCCCTCGCTCATCCCGTTCCTCGAGGCGAACCGGGAGGAGCTGAAGGCGGAGCTGGCGCTCGTCTGCGACACGGGGATGTGGAACGCGGAGACGCCGGCGATCTCCACCATGCTGCGGGGCATGGTGGGCGAGACGATCATCGTGAAGGCGGCGGACCGGGACCTGCATTCGGGCATGTACGGCGGGCCTGCGGCGAACCCGATCCGCGTGCTTTCGAAAATCCTCGCCTCGCTCCATGACGAGACGGGGCGGGTGACGCTGCCCGGCTTCTATGACGGGGTGGAGGAGACGCCGCCGGAGATTCTGGCGCAATGGCAGGCGCTCGGCTTCCGGCATGAGGACTTCCTCGGCGCGGTCGGGCTTTCGGAACCGGCGGGGGAGCGGGATTATTCGGCGCTCGAACAGATCTGGGCGCGGCCGACGCTGGAGTTCAACGGGATCGAGGGGGGTTATACCGGCGCCGGGTTCAAGACGGTGCTGCCGGCGGAAGCCTTCGTGAAGATTTCCTGCCGGCTGGTCGGGAAACAGGACCCGGAGGCGATCCGCGCGGCGCTCCGCGCCCGGTTCGAGGAGATGCTGCCGCCCGATTGCACGGTGGAGTTCGAGGGCAAGGCGGGCGGCTCGCCGGGGATCGTGATGCCGGTGGACGACCCGCGCTTCGCCGCGGCGCGGGACGCGCTTTCGGCGGAATGGCCGCGGGAGGCGATCTTCGGCGGCTGCGGCGGCTCGATCCCCATCGTCGGGCATTTCCAGGACATTCTGGGGATGAATTCGCTGCTGATCGGCTTCGGGCTCGACGACGACCGCATCCATTCGCCGAACGAGAAGTATTCGCTCACGAGCTTCCGCAAGGGGGCGCGGAGCTGGGCGCGGGTGCTGGGGGCGCTGGGGGGCTGAGAGGCAGCGCGCGTTGCGGGGAATCCGGGGAAATTCGGATTTTCCGGACCTGGCCTGACAAGCTGTTGATTACATACACGTTTTTACCCTCGGATCGTGTAAGAAACCGTATTACAAACGTATTACAAACGTATTGCAGCAGCCCGGCTTAGCGAAATCTCAACCCGGTTCGGGCAGCCTTCTCGTCGGGCCTGTCTACACCGGCCCTACCGTCATTATGCCGCGCAAAGGTGAACGCCGGGTTTACGCCCGGCATGCGGCGCCGCCAGAAGGAGGCCCGGATGCCCACGAAAGACGAGTTCAACAACGAACGGACGCTCAGGGAGGAGCGCTCCTATGTCGAGATGATCGGCACGCTGGCCGATCTACAGACATGGTACGATCAATACAGGCTCAAGACCGATGTCATTCCGGCGGAGTGGGATCGGATCGAGGCTGCGATTCCGGTTCGCCCGCCCCAGAAGGTTGTGAGCATCCGCCTCGACGAGGACGTCGCGAGGTGGTTCCGGGCCATGGGCCTCGGCCATCAGCGTCGGATGAACGCGGTGCTGCGGGCCTACATGCTCGCCACGATCAGCCGGGTGATCGAGAGCAAGAAGAACCTCGACTGGAAGGGCGACCCGATGCGGGGGCGGTGAGGGCGCGCGCTCCGGGCCTCCGTCCTCCCTTCCGCGGCGGCGCGAAAACGGGGGAGGGCGTCCACGGGCGCGAGAGCTGCGCGATCCCGTAGGGGGGCGCGGAGGCCGCAGCCTTCTTGACGCCGGAGGCCGCATTTCGAGGAGGCGTTTCGAATGCGCGCGTCAGGTCGAGGGCGGGCCCGACCCGGGTTTCGCGGTCGCCCCGCCGCGCCGCCATGCACGCTTCACGCGAGGCGCGATTCGTGTTAACCATTTCTTTAGTGTGAGTGTATTGCCAGCGCCCGTTCGGCGAAATCTGTTGGGGAGAAAACCATGAAATACGCAGTCCTCGCCGCATTCGCGGCGATTCCGCTCGCCATGGCCGCTCCGGCGCAGGCGGCGAGCTTCACCTTCGCGACCTTCACCTTTGACCAGGACGACACGCCGGACACGTTCGGCCTGCTCGGGAACGGGGCGACGATCGGCGGGGCGACGTTCTCGTCCAACCTTCCGAACTCGATTACCCGCTCGGTCGGCTTCAACTCGGTTTCGGGCAACGCCAATTCAGGATTCGTGGGCGAGCCGGGCTTCGACCCCTCGCTTTCTCTCGGAAGGCAGGCGAACGCGCAGGCGGGCGTGACGCAGTCGGACGGGTCGTCGTGCCTCTTCGCCTGCGCGCTCAACCTGCCCCGGAGCAATCTTGGCGAGAGCCGCCGGCACGGACTCGAGGTCACATGGTCCGGCGGACTCGTGCTGACGAATGGAGCCGGCGACGATTTCGTCGTGTTCGAGTCGGCTTCCAGCTCTACGGCGGATGAAGGCTACATGGTCCGGGTCGGCACGTCCGGGGGCGCATTCTCCGACTGGCGGTTCGAGGCCTTCGACGCGTTCGAGGCCTATACTGTCTCGCCGGGCACAACGGGCGAAGGCGCACACGCGACGGGGTTCGACCTCACGAGCTTCGGGCTCGGAATCAACGACACGATCAACGTTATCCAGATCGCCAATCTCATGCCCGCCGACACGCTGGGCTCCGGCGGCCTTGTCCTGTTCGATGGATCGGGCTCGGCGACAGGCTTCGCCTCGGGGGCGTTCGACCCCGACCCGCTCTATATCGGCGCGCTTTCCGCGGTGATTGATCCGAACTCGGCGGCCGTGCCGCTGCCGCCGGCGGGCTTTCTGCTGCTCGGCGCGCTCGGGGCGCTCGGCATCTTCCGCCGCCGCAAGGCGGGCTGAGAGGGCGACGCAAAGAGGCTCGAGTCGGCCGGACCCGGCCCGAGCGCCGAAAAGAAGGCCGCGGGCGCCCCTGGCTCGCGCCATGACACGGGGTTGCAAGGCTTTGTCGCCCCGTCCCGAACGCCATTCGAGCCGCTTCAACCCGCGGAGAGCGCCTGCCCCGCCGCAGGGGCGGGCGCCATGAAGCGAGGGGCGCCGGGCTTTGTCGGTTCGCCCTGAACGACGGTGGAGCCCCTTGAACCGGCGGAGAGCGCCCCCCGCCTCGCGCAAAAAAACGGCGCCCGATGGGGCGCCGCCTGGAGTGTTGTTGATTGTCAGGCTTCTTTTCTGCCCGGGTCTCGCCTGCGGCCTGTGCAGGCGGGGCGGGTCTCCCCGCCCCTTCTCTCAGCTGCAGCCCGTGGTGGAGCCGCAATTGTCGCATTTCAGGCAGGTGCCGTTCCGCACCAGCGTGAAGTTCCCGCACTCGCCGCACGGGTCCCCCTCGTAGCCCTTCATCCGCGCCTCGGCCCGGCGGCTCATCACCGCCTCGCCGGCGACGGCGACTTCGGTCACCGACATTGCGGAGGAGACCGCGGCGGCGGAGGCGGAGCCGGCGAAGCCGGTCTCGACCGGGGCGAGGCCGCCCGTCACCACGAAGAAATCCTTCGGCATCCGGCCGCGATGGTAGCCGTTGGAGGCGGCGACGCGGATCGCCTCGATCCGGGCCAGCGCCTCCTCCCCCGCCTCGGTGAAGTTGCGCTTGCCCTCCGCCTCGCCGCGGCCGATCTCGTCATAGCGGTGGCCGGTCGGCTCCACATGGGCGAGGTCGGTGCGGTCGAGATAGCTGATCGCCAGCTCGCGGAAGATGTAGTCGAGGATCGAGGTCGCGTTCTTGACGTTCTCGTGGCCGGTCACCAGCCCCGCCGGCTCGAACCGGGTGAAGGTGAAGGCCTCCACGAATTCCTCCAGCGGAACGCCGTATTGCAGGCCCATCGAGATCGCGATGGCGAAGTTGTTCATCATGGCGCGGAAGGCGGCGCCTTCCTTGTGCATGTCGATGAAGATCTCGCCGAGGCGGCCGTCATCGTATTCGCCGGTATGGAGATAGACCTTGTGGCCGCCGACCGTGGCCTTCTGCGTGTAGCTCTTCCGCCGGTCCGGCAGCCGCTCCCGCGCCCGCTTCGCGGCGACCTCGCGGATGACGACCTTCTCCACGATCCGCTCCGCCACGGCGGCGACCTGCGCCTGTACGGGCTCGTCCTCCATCTCCTCCTCGTCGATGAGGGCGGAGGCGAGCGGCTGGGAGAGCTTGGAGCCGTCGCGGTAGAGGGCGTTGGCCTTCACCCCCATCTCCCATGAGAGGAGATAGGCGGCCTTCACATCCTCCACCGTCGCGTCGTTCGGCATGTTGATGGTCTTGGAGATGGCGCCGGAGATGAAGCTCTGCGCCGCGGCCATCATGCGGATATGGCTCTCGACCGAGAGATAGCGCTTGCCGATCCGGCCGCAGGGATTGGCGCAGTCGAAGACGGAGACATGCGCGGGGTCGAGCCCCGGCGCGCCTTCGAGCGTCATGGTTCCGCAGACGAAGGCGTTGGCCTGCTCGATCTCCGCCTTCGTGAAGCCGATGGCGCGGAGAAGGTCGAAGCCGGGGGCCTCCATCTCCGCCTTCTTCAGCCCGAGCACGCGCTCGCAGAAATCGAGCCCGAGGGTCCACTGGTTGAAGACGAAGCGGATGTCGAAGGCGGCGGCGAGGTTTTCCTCGATCTTCGCGAGCGTCGCCGCGTCGAAGCCCTTCGCGGCGAGCGTGACGTGGTTGACGCCGGGGGCGTTCGCCAGCGTGCCGGCGCCGACGGCGTAGGCGACGATGGCCTCGACCGCGTTCTCGCCATAGCCGAGGGCGGCGAGGGCGGCGGGGACGGAGCGGTTGATGATCTTGAAATAGCCGCCGCCCGCGAGCTTCTTGAACTTCACCAGCGCGAAGTCCGGCTCGATCCCGGTCGTGTCGCAATCCATGACGAGGCCGATCGTGCCGGTGGGCGCGATCACGGTCGCCTGCGCGTTGCGGTAGCCGTGCTTTTCGCCGAGGGCCAAGGCCCTGTCCCACGCCGCGCGGGCCGCCTCGACAAGGCGGGGATCGGGGCAGGAGGCGTGATCGAGCGGGACGGGCTTCGTCGCCACGCCCTCATAGCCCTCCGCCTCGCCATAGGCGGCGCGGCGGTGGTTGCGGATCACGCGGAGCATGTGCTTCGCGTTCTTCTGGTAGCCGGGGAAGGCGCCGACTTCGGAGGCGATCTCGGCCGAGGTGGCGTAGCTCACGCCCGTCATCACCGCGGTGAGGGCGCCGCAGAGCGCACGACCCGCCTCCGAGTCGTAGCCGAGGCCGAGGGACATCAGGAGCCCGCCGATATTGGCGTAGCCGAGGCCGAGCGTGCGGAACTCGTAGGAGCGGCGCGCGATCTCCGGGCTCGGGAACTGCGCCATGAGGACGGAGATTTCGAGCGTCAGGGTCCAGATGCGGCAGGCATGCTCATAGCCCGCGATGTCGAATTCCGACCCTTTCAGGAAGGTCAGGAGGTTCATCGAGGCGAGGTTGCAGGCCGTGTCGTCGAGGAACATGTATTCCGAGCAGGGGTTCGAGCCCCGGATCGGCCCGTCCTCCGGGCAGGTGTGCCAGTCGTTCACCGTGTCATGATACTGCATGCCCGGATCGGCGCAGGCCCAGGCGGCGAGGGCCACCTGCTCCCAGAGATCCCGCGCCTTCACGCGCTTGGCGACCTTGCCGTCGGTGCGGCGAAGCAGCTCCCAGTCTTCATCGGCCTGCACGGCCTTGATGAAAGCGTCCGTCACGCGGACGGAATTGTTGGAGTTCTGGCCCGCGACGGTCATGTAGGCTTCGGAATCCCAGTCCGTGTCGTAGGTCGGGAATTCGATGCTCGCGAAGCCCTGCGCCGCGTATTGCAGCACGCGGTTCACGTAGGTGTCGGGGATCGCGACCTTGCGGGCGGCGCGGATCGCGGCCTTCAGGCCCTCGTTCTTCTTCGGATCGACGGCGTCGGCCATCGCGCCGTCCCAGGCGCGGATCGCGGCGAAGATGGCGTTCAGTTTCTCCTCGTGCATCTTCGAGCCGGCGACGAGGGAGGCGACCTTCTGCTCCTCCACCACCTTCCAGTTGATGAAGGCCTCGATATCCGGGTGATCCATGTCGCAGATCACCATCTTCGCCGCGCGGCGCGTGGTGCCGCCGGACTTGATGGCGCCGGCCGCCCGGTCCCCGATCTTCAGGAAGCCCATGAGGCCGGAGGACTTGCCGCCGCCGGAAAGCTTCTCGCCCTCGGCGCGGAGGGAGGAGAAGTTCGTGCCGGTGCCGGAGCCGTACTTGAAGAGCCGCGCCTCGCGGACCCAGAGGTCCATGATCCCGCCGTCGCCCACCAGATCGTCCTTCACCGACTGGATGAAGCAGGCATGGGGCTGCGGATGCTCATAGGCGCTTTCCGAGCGCACGAGCTTCCCGCTCTCGAAATCGACGTAGTAATGGCCCTGCCCCGGGCCGTCGATGCCATAGGCCCAGTGGAGGCCGGTGTTGAACCATTGCGGGGAGTTCGGCGCGCCCATCTGCTCGGCCAGCATGAAGCGCATCTCGTCGTAATAGGCCTCGGCGTCCGCCTCGGTGGAGAAATAGCCGCCCTTCCAGCCCCAATAGGCCCAGGCGCCGGCGAGACGGTCAAAGACCTGCCTTGCATCCGTCTCCCCGCCGAAGCGCGCCTCCTCGGGGAGCTTCTTCAGCGCCTTCTCGTCCGGCTCCGCGCGCTGGAGGAAGGCGGGCACGCCCTTTTCCTTCACCGGCTTCAGCGCGGCGGGGACGCCCGCCTTCCGGAAGTATTTCTGCGCCAGCACGTCGGCGGCGACCTGGCTCCACTTCGCCGGAACGTCCACATTCTCCAGCCTGAAGACGGTGGAGCCGTCCGGGTTGCGGATCTCGGAAGTCGCCTTGCGGAAGGCGATGGCGGCGTAGGGCGACTGCCCGGGCTTGGTGAATCGGCGCTCGATCTTCATCGCTCAAAGTCCCCTTCGGCCCGTTTTGGGCGCATATGTTCCCGTGCGCGCCGATGCATGCCGCCGCGCTCTTTTGGCCGGCGCGCCTGATGCGCCGGTTCTGTTCGTTGTTTGCCGCGCCGACGAGCCCACTAGATCAAGGGCGCCTTCGCCGCCGGGACCACCATTTGTTGTGTCAGGGGGGAGTCGGTCAACGAGTTTTTTCGACAGACTCGCTACAAATTGCGCTTGACGATCGTGTGAACACCATCCCTAGGGGAACGAACAGGGTACGCATGATTGAGATCAGGTTAACCGTGATCCGGAAGGGTTAACGGGGCGCTCCATCGGATTCGCCTGCGAACCTTTTCGCGGTTCGGTTCTGTCAGGCTCAGAAAAACGGGAGAGGCCCCCGAAACCTTCCCACAGGCACGAGATGGGTGACGAGCGCGTCGCCTCGCCACTGATGCAGAAGGAACGCCGGCGGCTCGACAAAGGAGGCCGGTTCGGCGTCCGGCGCCAGCCTGAGCGCTATCGCCGTCGTCGTGCTCGGAGCCGTCACCAGCACGGTGTTCGCGAAACGGGTCATCACGAACCGATGAACGTGCCCGCAGAGAACCCGCTCGACCTGAGGATGCGACGTCAGGATCGCCTCAAGTCGCGTCTCGCCACGGCAGTTGTAAGCGTCGATGCAGGCGATCCCGGTCTGGAAGGGAGGCTGATGCATCAGCACGAGCGTCGGCCGCGCCGGCTCCTCCCGGAGCCTCGCTTCGAGCCAGCCGCATGCCTCCTCGCTCGCCTCGCCGCCGTGCTCGCCGGGAATGGTGATATCGAGACCGAGGATGCGCACCGGACCATGATCTCCCGCGGCGAAGTGCAACGGCCCCGTCGCCGGAAGGTAGCCACGGCCCGCGAAAGCCGCCCTGAACGCCTCTCGTTCATCGTGATTGCCGGGCAGCATGAGGACGGGCCGCCGGATTGCCGCCAGAGCCGACCGGGCATGCTCATACTCCGCCGGCGCGCCGTGATCCACGATGTCGCCCGTCACGATCACAAGGTCGGGCGCCGGATCAAGCGCGTTCACGTGGCTGACCGCGGCGTCGAACATGGCGTTGGAATCCACCAGACCCTGGTAGAGTTCCCCGGTCGGGCGTAGGTGCGGGTCCGACAGATGGGCGATCAGCAAAGCGGCGGCCTCGAACGATGTGGGGCTCCTCCCTAGCCTCGAATGATGATCGCGGGATAGCCGGCCACGAAATTCTTCGCCCCCGGAAGGCCGGAAACAGAAACAACAGGACGCGATGCTGGCGGCGGCTCTGTTCGCGCGCAGCAGGCGGCCCCAGGCCGAGACTTCTCCGCCGCGAAGCGTCGATTCCCGCCGCCCCGCCGTCGCGATTCCGCGCGCGGGATGGCGCGGACGGGGCGAGAAGCGGGGATCGACCGACCGGAGAGCGCCCATGTTCGCCACGCCCCGCTTCGCCGCCGAACTTGACGCCGTGATGCAGCCCGTGGGCCGCGCGCGCGGGTTGCCGAACGCGCTCTATACGAGCCCGGAGGCGCTGGCGCTGGAGCGGGAGCGGCTCTTTCACTCCGGCTGGGCCTCCATCGGCTTCGGCGCCGACGTTCCGGAGCCGGGCGACGCGCTCCCGGTGGACTGGCTCGGCGCCCCGCTCCTGATGGTGCGGGACCGGGAGGGGCGCGTGCGCGTCTTCGAGAATGTGTGCCGCCACCGCGGCATGATCCTCGTGGAGGAGAAGCGGAATTTCGGCGGCGTGATCCGCTGCCCCTATCATTCCTGGTGCTACAGCCTCGACGGGCGGCTCCGCGCGACGCCGCATGTGGGCGGGCCGGGGATCAACGCGCACGAGAGCATCGACCCGGAAACCACGGGGCTGACGGAGATCCGCTCCGCCATGCTGCTCGACGTCGTGTTCGTGAACATGGACGGCGCGGCGCCGGATTTCGCGGTCTGGTCGGCGGGATTGCGGGCCCAGATCGGGGACTTCGCGGGGCGGGAAATCTTCCATGGCGGGGCGGAAAGCGGCTTTTCCTTCGACCTGAACACCAACTGGAAGCTGGTGCTGGAGAACAATGCGGAGAGCTATCACCTGCCCTGGGTGCATCCCGGCCTTTCCGCCTATTCGCGGCTGGAGGATCATTATCACCTGGAGGAGCGGGGCGGCTATTCCGGGCAGGGCACGCTCGTCTATGCGCCGGATTACGGGCCGGTTCCGTTCCCGGATTTCGAGGGATTGCCGGAGCGCTGGGGGACGGCGGCGGAATATCCCTGCTTCTATCCCAACACCTTCTTCGCCGTGCATCGCGACCATGTCTGGGCCGCGCATCTGAAGCCGCTGGCGCATGACCGGACCGTCGAGCGGATCGAGATCTACTACGCCACCGAGGAGGCGGCGAAGGGCGAGCGGTTCCGCGCGATGCGGGCGGAGAATGCGGAGCGGTGGAAGTCCGTCCTCGCGGAGGACGTGTTCGTGACGGAGGGGATGCAGAGGGGGCGCGGGGCGGCGGGCTTCGCGGGCGGCGTCTTCTCCCCCGTCATGGACAGCCCGACCCACGCCTTCCACGCCTGGGCGGCTTCGCGGCTCGCCGGCTGAGGTGGAGAGAGCGGCGCTCGACGCGGAGCTCGTCCGGCTTCACGGGCGGGCGGAGGCGGCGCCGCGGCTTTCCGCGCTGCACGAGATCGCGGCGGAGGGCGCCGAGGCGGGGGCGCGGCGGTTTCACCTGACGCATGCCTGGGTCTTCGCGCTCGTGGCCGGGGAGGAGGCGCGGGCGGCGCGGCTGGAGGCGGCGTTGCGGGAGGCAGGGGGGCTTTGAACCTTCAGGCCGAAGGTGAAGAGCCCCATGCCGGATCAGACGAGATACCTCTCGACAACGGCCTTGAGCGCCTCCGGGTCGACCGGCTTCACGAGGAAGTCGTCGAACCCGGCCGCCTCGCACTCGGCGCGTTGCTCGCGCGTCGCGTTGGCGGTGACGGCGACGATCGGAATCCGCGCATTCGGCATTTCACGGCGGATCTTCCGCGCCGCCTCGACCCCGTCCATCTTCGGCATGCTGATGTCCATCAGGATCAGCTTCGGATGATCGATCGTCGCCCGCTCTGCCGCCTCCACGCCGTTGGCGGCGGTCACGACCACGCAGGCGAACGCTTCAAGAAGCGTCTGCATGACGAAGAGATTGGTGGGGTCGTCCTCGGCGACGAGGACGTCGGCATGGGCGCCGGCGTCAGCCATTGCGGTCATCTTGTTGTCTCCCTGTATCCAGTTTGCACATGCTCAGGCGGCCTTCGAGAGTTCAGCGCGAACCAGTTCGAGCCGCACCGCGACCCGGAACAGCGAGCCGCCGAAGGGGGCGCTTTCGACCTCGATCCGGCCTCCCATCATGTCGACCAGCGATTTCGAGATCGAAAGCCCGAGCCCGGAGCCGCCCTTGCGGCGAGACTTGCTCGCATCGACCTGCGCGAAACGCTCGAAGATCAAGGTTCGATGCTCCGGCGCGATGCCGGGGCCGGTGTCCATGACCGTCAGAGACAGGTTCGCCTCGTCGCGCCGCACCTCGCAGTCCAGCGCGATGGCGACGTGACCTTCGTCCGTGAACTTGACGGCGTTGCTGATCAGATTGGTCAGGACCTGCCTGAGCGCCTGACCATCTCCCAGCACCACCACGCCCGGCCCGACATTCGACTCGAACTTGTACTCGAGCGCCTTGGCCTCCGCCGAGCCGCGCAGAAGGTCGACGACGCTGGAAACCGTTTCATGCAGGTCGAACGGCGCCAGCATCAGGCTCGCAGTGCCCGACTCGATGCGCGAGACGTCGATCAGGTCCTCGATGATGCGCATCTGGGCGGCGCCGGAATCAGCGATCAGTTTGACCATGTGCTGCTGCTTGTCGTTCAGCGGCGTGGTCTTCATGATGGCCGCGACGCCGATGATGCCGTTCATAGGCGTACGCAATTCGTGGCTGATATTGGCGAGAAACTCGGTCTTCGCCTTGTCCGCCGCCTGCGCGGCTGAAAGCGCGCGTTCGAGCCTGCGCGCGGAGCCCGTGATGACGGAACGCGCGATCAGCAGCACGGCGGCCAGCGCCATCATCGTCAGGAGAAGCGGAGCGGCGAGCCTCTTGAGCAGGGATGTCCCCGGCGCGGGCTGCGGCCAGACCAGATAGGCCACGGGCTCGCCCGACAAACCGGTCAGCGCGATCCGGTCTTCCCCCTCCTGCGGCGTATCGACGAGGCGCAGCGTGTCGACGAAGGTCGAGGCCATGAACTCGCCCATGAGGTCGGCGTCGAGCCTCCGGCCGAAGATATGCGACGGCGGATCGGACTGCAGCGGGCGGGACTTGACCCCCGTCTTGTTGATCCAGGTCGTCGCGAGATACCAGAGCTCTCCGTTCAGGCGAGCGAAGCCTCCAACCTGGCCAGGGCTCTCCGCGGGGCGCGCCTCGAGAGCGGCGCGAAGCGCGGCTTGCAGATCGGGCGGAACGAGCCCCTCCATAGGCTCCTCGCCGCTGTCTTCGATCCACCCGAAGGGCTCGGCGCCGCCGCCGGGCGCCACGACGTTGAGGTCCATGCCCTCCAGCGTCGGCACGCTGACCCCGGAATTCTCGTAGAGCCAGCGCTTGTCATCTTCGGAGATCGCAGCGAGCAGCTCGGTCCAGTTGGAATAGTCCTCTACCAGTAGCTCCAGCTCGTTCCTCACGCTGTTGACCTCGGAAGCGATCATGACGCGGGTTCGCTCCGCGCCGAGCCGGTTCTGCTCGCTCGTCATGAAAACCACGGCGCCGCCGACGACGACGGACGTGGCGACGAGCGAGGCGATCATGGTCACCGAGATGACCCTCGACAGCGCGACGTTGGACAGTCGGGCCTTCTTGCCTGGTGCTTCGCTCATGCGATGAGGTCCTCGCCAACCTGTGAATTGCCGTCATCCATGCGCTTCAGATGCTAACGATCGGTATCCGGGACTGCGGCGCTCGCAAGGAGGGGCGCGGGCAGGCAACGCTGGCCTTCTCCGCCCGCCGGCCCTACTATTCGGCGATTGATGCAGGAGCCTCCGATGAACCTCCTGACCCCTTTCCGGGCAGTCGGCTGGACGGCGGCGGTGTTCACCGCCGAAAAGTCCTTCGCGGCCAATCCGGTGCTCGGCTCGCGCCGGCTGAACGAGCTGGGCCTCCACCGCGCCCGCGTCGCCGCCGCCGCGCGGATGGCGGCGTTCCGGCGGCGGTTCATTCCGGTTCCGGAGGCAGACCGCGAAGCCTATGAGCGGGACGGGTTCGTCATCAGGCCGGATTATCTGCCGGCCGGTCTCTTCGAGGCGGTGCGGGCGGAAGTGTTCGGCGGGCCGCACCGGGCGCGGGAGATGCGGCAGGGGCGGACCGTTACCCGCATGATCCCGCTCTCCGCCTCGGCGCGGGCCCGCCTGCCGCAGGCGAGCGCCGTCGCCTTCGACCCGGCGCTGGCGCGGCTCGCCGGCTATGTGGCGGGGCGGACGGGCGCGGCGCTCCATCATGTGCAGACCGTGATCGCGGAGCCGGAGCGAGGCCCGCAGGACCCGCAAGCGGCGCTCCATGCCGACACGTTCCATTCCACGGCGAAATACTGGCTCTTCCTCCATGACGTGACGGAGGAGGACGGGCCCTTCATGTTCGCGCCCGGCTCGCACCGGCTGACGCCGGAACGGCTGGACTGGGAGCATCGCCGGAGCCTCACCGCGCGGGCGGAGGGGCGGGCGCATCATTCCCACGGCTCCTTCCGCATCCGGCCCGACGAGCTTGCGGCGCTCGGCTATGCGCCGCCGCGGCGCGTGGCGGTGAAGGCGAACACGCTTGTCGTGGCGGACACGTTCGGCTTTCACGCCCGGGCGCCCTCCGCGAAGCGGACGGTGCGGGTGGAGATTCACGGGCAGTTGCGGCGGAATCCGTTCCTCCCGTGGAACGGGCTCGACCCGCTGACGCTGCCGGGGCTGAAGGGGCGGGAATACGACCTGCATTTCGGGTGGAAGGATTACCGGGGGATCCCCTCGGTCTGGCGGGATGTGGGGGAGGTTCGGGCGGACGATCCGGCGAGCGTGTGAGGGGGGGTGTGACCTCCGAGGCGCAGACGCCGGGTCGAGACGGCGCCCGGCCGATGCAGCCGTTCGGGAAGGCTTGGCGCCCCTCGCCCTGCGGCTTGCGCCTCCGGGCGACGGCCCCTGCATCTCTCCACCGGAGAGATGCCGGTCGGGGCCGGGGACAGGAATGGCGAGCGACCGCGCTGCATGAAGGCCCTCCCCCGCTTGCGCGAATCCGGCCCCGCGCCTATTCCCCGCACATGACAGCGCCCGCCCATGACCGCCTCCTCATCATCGACTTCGGCAGCCAGGTCACGCAGCTCATCGCGCGGCGCCTGAGGGAGCTGAACGTCTATTGCGAGATCCACCCGTTCAACCGGGTGGACGATTCCTTCCTCGACGCTTTCGCGCCGAAGGCGGTGATCCTCTCGGGCGGCCCCGCCTCGGTGATCGACGAGGGGAGCCCGCGCCCGCCGGAGCGCGTCTTCGCGCTCGGCGTCCCCGTCCTCGGCATCTGCTACGGCCAGCAGGCGATGATGCAGATGCTCGGCGGGCGGGTGGAGCGCGGCCAGGGCACGGCGGAATTCGGCCGCGCCTATGTGGAGAAGCGGGGCGCGCTCGACCTCCTCGACGGCTGGTTCGAGGCGGGGCGCGAACAGGTCTGGATGAGCCACGGCGACCATGTGGCGGAGATCGCGCCGGGTTTCGAGGTCTTCGGCGCCTCCCCCAATGCGCCCTTCGCCATCGTGGCGGACCCGGCGCGGCGGTTCTACGCCGTGCAGTTCCACCCCGAGGTGCATCACACGCCGATGGGCGGGCGGCTCTACGCCAATTTCGTGAAGCTCGCCGGCTTCACGGGGGACTGGACGATGGCCGCCTATCGCGAGCAGGCGATCGAGGCGATCCGCGCGCAGGTGGGGGACGAGCGGGTGCTCTGCGGGCTTTCGGGGGGCGTCGATTCCTCCGTCGCCGCCGTGCTGATCCACGAGGCGATCGGGGACCGGCTGACCTGCGTCTTTGTCGATACCGGGCTGATGCGGGAGGGGGAGGCGGACCAGGTCGTCTCCATGTTCCGCGACCATTACAACATCCCGCTGATCCACGCGGACGAGGGGCCGCGCTTCCTCGGCGCGCTCAAGGGCGTGACGGACCCGGAGACGAAGCGGAAGACGATCGGGCGGCTCTTCATCGATGTCTTCGACCATCACGCGAAATCGGTCGGCGGGGCGAAGTTCCTCGCCCAGGGCACGCTCTATCCGGACGTGATCGAGAGCGTCAGCTTTTCCGGCGGCCCCTCCGTCACCATCAAGAGCCATCACAATGTCGGCGGCCTGCCGGAGAAGATGGACATGAAGCTGGTGGAGCCGCTGCGCGAGCTCTTCAAGGACGAGGTGCGCGCGCTCGGGCGGGAGCTGGGGCTCCCCGAAAGCTTCGTCGGCCGGCACCCCTTCCCCGGCCCCGGCCTCGCCATCCGCTGCCCCGGCGAGGTGACGGAGGAGAAGCTGGCGATCCTCCGCCGGGCGGACGCCGTCTTCATCGACCAGATCCGGCGGCACGGGCTCTATGACGAGATCTGGCAGGCCTTCGTCGCGCTCCTGCCGGTGAGGACGGTCGGCGTGATGGGGGACGGGCGGACCTACGACTACGCCTGCGCGCTCCGCGCCGTGACCTCGGTGGACGGGATGACGGCGGATTACTACCCGTTCACGCACGACTTCCTCGGCGAGACGGCGACGCGGATCATCAACGAGGTGACGGGGATCAACCGCGTCACCTACGACATCACCTCGAAGCCGCCGGGAACGATCGAGTGGGAATGACGGCCGCCTTGCCGGCTCCGCTCCCCTCCCTCACCACCTGAGCGCGCGCGGCGCCGCGAGCGCGCCGAGCGCGGTCATCGCGGCGAGGGCGGAGCCGTAGGAGACGAGGACGAAGAGCGGGTCGCCCGCCGGGCAGGTCGGCGCGAAGGCGAGCGCGCCCGCGGCGCCGGCGGCGAGGCCGGTGGCGGCGCCCGCGAGAGCCGGGCGGGTCGGCGCGCCGGACCGGAGCGCGGCGAGGCCGAGGGCGAGCGCCGGGGCGGAGAGCGCGAGGATCGGCAGCGCGCAGTCCAGCGCAAGGCCGAGCCCGAAGGCCGGCGCCCTGGCGAAGCCTTCAAGGCCGAGCCCGGCGAGCGCGGCGGCGGCGGCGAAGGCGAAGAGCGCCGCGGCGACCGGGCAGAAGGCGGAAAGGCCGGGGCGGGAGAGGCGGCAGGCGAGCCGCCATCCGGCGAGGCCGAGCGCGGCGCCGCAGGCGAATTTCACGATCCCGGCCCCGCCGGCGGCCGAGGCGAGGAGATCGGGCCGCAGCCCGTAGAGAAGCCCGGCGACAAGCGCCGCGCCCGCCCCCGCCGCGACGAAGGCCGCGCCGAGGCGCCGCTCGAGATTCGCGCCGCGCCGCGGCGGCCCGTCGGACAGCCGGCGGATCAGGTCCTCCGTCCGCATCACGCCCGCTCCGCCCGCGCCCGGAGGCGGGCGAGGCCGCGATGGAAGGCGACGCGCACCGCGCCCTCGCTCATGCCCAGCCGCGCCGCGGCGGCGGCGACGTCGAGCCCTTCGAGGCCGAGCGCGGAGACGACGCCGCGCTCCCGCCGCGGCAGGGCGGCGACGAGATGCGCGGCCTCCGCCGGCGCCGGCGCCGCGGCTTCCTCCGCCGCGATGCGCTCCGCCCAGTCCTCCACCGGCGCGTCCGCCGTCCGTGCGCGGGCGCGGCCGAGCCTCCGCGCGAGGTCGAGCGCCTTGTGCCGGGCGATGGCGCGGATCCAGGGGGTGATCGGGCGCCGCCCGTCCCATGTGCCGCCCTTTTCGTGGAGGGCGATCAGCGTTTCCTGCAGCGCATCCTCGGCATGGGCGGCGTCGAAGCCGAGCCGCGCGAGCCGCGCCCGGATCGGCGGGCGCAGCGCCTCCGCGACCTCCGCGAGGAGGCGCGCATAGGCCGCCCTGTCCCCCGCCCGCGCGGCGTTCATCAAGGAGGACCAGCGCCGCTCCCGCAGCGCCGCGTCCCCGGCTCCTGCGCCCTCGTGCTCCATGGCCCGAAGCTGGGCGGCGCAGGGCGCGCCGTCAACGCGCGCGGCCGGCATCTCACGTGCGCGTGAGCCGCGCGTCAGCGGCGTAACGAAGGGCCGGGCCGCCGCGAAGAGGGAGCATTGCGGCAGACGTCTCGCCGCAACGACAAAGGAGTCCAAGATGGGTTCGACCTTCCGCAACCTCGCCGCCGCCGGCGCGCTGATCCTCGGCATGGCGGGCGCCGCCTTCGCCGGGCCGCAATATCTCGACGCGAGCGGCTTCGCCGCCTCCGGCTATGACGTCGTCGCCTATTTCGACAAGGAACAGGCCCCGGTCGGCGGCCAGCAGCCCGCCCCGACGCCGGGCAAGGCCTCGATCACCGCGGAATACAACGGCGCGCAGTTCGCCTTCGCCAGCGAGGCGAACCGCGACCGCTTCCTCGCCGACCCGGCGGCCTTCGCCCCGCAATATGACGGGCATTGCGCCTTCGGCGTCGCCAGGGGCGGCAAGGTGCCGGGCGACCCGCAGCTCTGGCGGATCGTCGACGGCAAGCTCTACCTCAACCTCCAGAAATCCGTCGCGGAGATGTGGGAGGCGGACATCGCCGGCAACCTGACCGCCTCCGAGGCCAACTGGCCCGGCATCGAGGCGAAGGAAGCCTCCGCCCGCCCCGTGCCGGAACTGCCGGCCGGAACCGCGCCGCTGACCAACTGACCGACCGAAGGGAGAAGACCAGATGAAGACAGGAACCAGCCTCGCCGCCGCGGCCGCGCTCGCCGCCGCCGTCTCCGCCGTCTCTCACGTGACGCCTGCGGAGGCGCAGGCGAAGGAGAAGTGCTACGGCGTCTCCCTCGCAGGCAAGAACGACTGCGCCGCCGGCCCCGGCACGACCTGCGCCGGCACCTCGACGGTGGACTGGCAGGGCGACGCCTGGACCCTCGTGCCCGCCGGCGACTGCCTGAAATACGGCGTCGAGCAATCCGCCGGGTTCCAGCTGCCGGAGGGCCGGAAGGGCTCGCTGGAGCCGCTGGAGCGGGACCTGCCGCAGGCCTGAGAGAGCCATGCCCCGGGCGCCGCGCGGCGCCCGGGGCCGCCGGGAGGGACAGATGACCGGATTGCCGCGCCGCGCGGGCGTCTCCTTCAAGCCCGAGCATTTCGCCGCCATCATGGCGGCGGAGCCGGATGTGGGCTTCTTCGAGGTCCATGCCGAGAACTACATGGGCGCGGGCGGGCCGCCGCACCGGATGCTCTCCGCGATCCGCGAGCGCTGGCCGCTTTCGCTGCACGGCGTCGGGCTCTCCATCGGCGGGGAGGGGCGGCTCGACAGGGCGCATCTGGCGCGGCTGCGCGCCCTCGTCGAACGCCATGCGCCGGCGCGGTTTTCCGAGCATCTCGCCTGGTCCACGCATGAGGGCGTGTTCTTCAACGACCTCCTGCCGCTGCCCTACACGGAGGCGACGCTCGCCCGCGTGGCGGACCATGTGGACGAGGCGCAGGAGGCGCTCGGCGTTCCCCTCCTTCTCGAAAACCCCTCCGCCTATGTCGATCTCGAAGGCGCGACGATGGGCGAGACCGAGTTCCTGCGCGAGGTCGCGCGGCGGACCGGATGCGGGCTCCTCCTCGATATCAACAACGTCGTCGTCTCCGCCGCCAATCGCGGCTTCGACGCGGAGGCCTGGCTCGACGCCTTCCCGCTCGACCGCGTGGGGGAGGTCCATCTCGCCGGCCATGCGGTGGAGACGGGGCCGGACGGCGAGAGGCTGCTGATCGACGCGCATGACCGCGCGGTGGGCGAGGCGGTCTGGTCGCTCTACGCCCGCGCCCTCACGCGGAGCGGCCCGCTGCCGACGCTGATCGAATGGGATGCGGATATCCCCGCCCTCGACGTGCTGCTCGCCGAGGCGGAGGCGGCGGAGCGGATCATGGAGGCGGCGCGGCCCCATGCGCTCGCCGGCTGAGACCGAGGCGGCGATGGCCGCCGCCCTGCTCGACCCCGCGGCGCGCGCCCCCGGCGGCGCGCGCTTCGCCGTGCATCGCAACAATGTCGTCGCCGGGCTCGTCGCGGCGCTCGGCGCGGCCTATCCGGCGGTGCGGGCGCTGACGGGCGAGGCCTTCTTCGACGCCGCAGCCGCGCTCCACGTTCGCGCCTTCCCGCCGCGGAGCCCGGTGATGCTGCTTTACGGGGAGGCGTTTGCGGACTGGATCGAAGCCTTCCCGCCGGCGGGCGGCCTGCCCTGGATCGGGGATGTCGCGCGGCTGGAGCGGGCATGGCTCGAAGCCTTCCACGAAGCGGAGGCGGAGCCCCTTTCCGGCGCGCGGCTCGCCGCGCTTGCGCCCGGGCGGGCGGAAGGCGCGCGGCTCCGCCCTCATCCCGCGCTCCGCCTCGTCGCTTCGCGCCATCCCGCCGTGAGCCTCTGGGAAGCGTCCACCGGGCGTGGGGCCCCCGCCGTCGATCCGGCGCGCGCCGAGACGGCGATCGTCTCGCGCCCCGGCGCGGAGGTGGCGGTCCGCATCGCGGAACCGGGCGAGGCGGCGCTGGTCTCCGCGCTGCTGGCGGGCGAGACGCTGGGCGAGATGGCGGAGCGCGCGGCCGCGGGCGCGTTCGACCTTTCGGCCGAACTCGCGCGGGCCTTCGAAACCGGAATGATCGCAGAAATCGAGGAGTGAACGATGACCCTGTTCGCAACCCTTCGCGCGGCGCATGACGCCCTCTTCCGCGCGGTCGAATCCGCGCTCGGCGGCTGGTTCGCGGGCACGGCGGCGCGGCTCGTCTTCGCCGCGGTGCTGTTCGGCTATTACTGGAACAGCGCGCTGACGAAGGTGGGGGACGGGCTCGCCGGCTTCTTCACGATCTCGGACGGCGCCTATGTCCAGATCCTGCCGGCGCAGATGGAGGCGGCGGGCTATGACAGTTCGCAGATCGCGACGATCCCCTGGGGCCTGATCGTCGCGGCGGGGACCTATGCGGAGTTTCTGCTGCCGCTCCTGATCGTTCTCGGGCTCCTGACCCGCCTCGCCGCGCTCGGGATGATCGGCTTCGTCATCGTGCAGAGCTATGTCGACATCGCCTTCCACGGCGCCGACGCGGCGACGGTGGGCGCCCTCTTCGACCGGCTGCCGGGGGCGGCGATCATGGACCAGCGGGCGCTCTGGATCTTCCTTCTCGCCCTCCTCGTCGTGAAGGGGGCCGGCCCGCTTTCCCTCGACGCGGTGCTGCGCCGCAGCAACGCCCGGACGCGGATCGCCCCCGCCTGAGGCCCCGCGCCCATTCGCCCCTCGCCAAATCGCGCCGGGCGCCCTAGAGGGCGCGCGACCGGAAAGAGGAGCGGGCCCGCATGGAGCTCAGGAATATCGCCATCATCGCGCATGTCGACCATGGCAAGACGACGCTTGTGGACGAGCTCTTGAAGCAGTCCGGCGCCGTCCGCGCCAATCAGGCGATGGACGAGCGCGCCATGGATTCGAACGACCTGGAGCGCGAGCGGGGGATCACGATCCTCGCCAAGTGCACCTCCGTCGAGTGGCAGGGCGCGCGCATCAACATCGTGGACACGCCCGGCCACGCCGATTTCGGCGGCGAGGTGGAGCGCATCCTCTCGATGGTGGACGGCGTGGTGCTGCTGGTGGACGCGGCTGAAGGGCCGATGCCGCAGACGAAATTCGTGACGTCGAAGGCGCTCGCCCTCGGCCTGCGGCCCATCGTCTGCCTCAACAAGGTGGACAAGCCTGAGGCGGAGCCGGACCGGGCGCTGGACGAGGTGTTCGACCTCTTCGTCGCGCTCGACGCGGACGAGGGGCAGCTCGACTTTCCCGTGCTCTACGCCTCCGGCCGCAACGGCTGGGCGGACCTGGCGCTGGACGGGCCGAGGGACAGCCTCGCGCCGCTCTTCGAGACGGTGATGAAGCATGTGCCCGCGCCGGCGCAGATCGGCCGGGAGGGCGAGCCCTTCGCCATGCTGGCGACGACGCTGGAGGCGGACGCCTTCCTCGGGCGGCTTCTTACGGGGCGGATCGAGCAGGGCGCCGTCTCCCCCGGCGACGCGATCCGCGCCATCAGCCGCGACGGGGCGGAGATCGAGCGCTTCCGCGTCTCCAAGGTGCTCGGCTTCCGGGGCCTGAAGCGCGTGCCGGTGGACCGCGCCGAGGCGGGGGACATCGTGGCGCTTTCCGGCATGTCGAAGCCGACCGTGGCGGACACGCTGGCCGCGCCGGAGGTGAAGGCGCCCATCGCCTCCCGCCCGATCGACCCGCCGACCATCTCCGTCACCTTCGGGGTCAACGACAGCCCGCTGGCGGGCCGGGACGGGGACAAGGTCCAGTCCCGCGTCATCCGCGACCGGCTGATGCGGGAGGCGGAGGGCAATGTCGCGCTCCGCGTCTCGCCGACGGCTGAGGGCGACGCCTATGAGGTCGCCGGGCGGGGCGAATTGCAGATGGGCGTCCTCATCGAGACGATGCGGCGCGAGGGATTCGAGCTTTCGATCTCCCGCCCCCGCGTCCTCTTCCGCGAGGAGGGCGGCGAGCGGCTGGAGCCGATCGAGGAAGTCACCATCGACGTGGACGAGGAATACGCCGGCGCGGTGATCGAGAAGATGACCCAGCGCAAGGCGGAAATCCGGGAGATGCGGCCCGGCGGCGGCGGCAAGACCCGGATCATCGCCCACGCCCCCTCGCGCGGGCTGATCGGCTATCACGGCGAGTTCCTGACCGACACGCGCGGCGCGGGCGTGATGGCGCGGCTCTTCCATTCCTGGGCGCCGCACAAGGGCCCGATCCCCGGCCGGCGGAACGGCGTGCTGATCTCGATGCAGGACGGCAAGTCCGTCGCCTATGCGCTCTTCAACCTGGAGGATCGGGGCAAGCTCTTCATCGGGGCCGGCGAGGCCATCTATGAGGGCATGATCATCGGGGAGAATTCCCGGCCCGGCGACCTTGAGGTCAACCCGCTGAAGGGGAAGCAGCTCACCAACATTCGCGCCGCGGGCAAGGACGAGGCCGTAGTGCTGACGACGCCGCTCCGCATGAGCCTCGAACAGGCCATCGCCTATATCGGCGACGACGAATTGCTGGAGGTGACCCCCGGCCACCTTCGGTTGCGAAAGCGGTTGCTCGACCCGCATGAGCGCAAGCGTGAGTTGCGAAACGCGAAGGCCTGAGCGAACCGCGTCGCAAAACGCTTTGCAATCTGCGAATTTCGCGAAAATTGCGCGCGCCGCCTTCACTCGCCTTTCACGCGATATGGGCGGGGCGCGCGCGCCTCAGATAATTTCGCGCGGCTCTGCAACCCATTAGGGCGCCCGCGCGAAGTTTCGCGCATCAGGGGCGAGCACGCGCAGGTTTTGGCACAAGGCTTGCATATCAACCCTCAGGTGAGATCACTTGTGGGAGATCGTGACAATGAAGCACCCTGTTGACGTTCATGTCGGTATGCGCGCGCGGCATCGCCGCTGGATGGTGGGGATGACCCAGCAGCAGCTCGGCGAGAAGGTGGGGATCAAGTTCCAGCAGATCCAGAAGTACGAGACGGGGATGAACCGCATCTCCGCCTCCCGGCTCTGGGACATCGCGGCGGCGCTCGACGTGCCGATCTCCTTCTTCTTCGAGGGGCTCGAAGGCGCGGAGGCGCTGACGGAGGAGGCCGAGGCCAGCCGGCGCGGCGCGCAGGGCGACCTCCTCGCCGACAAGGAGGCGCTCGAACTCGTGCGCTCCTATTACGCGATCCCGGAGGCGCAGCGCCGCCGGCTGTTCGAACTCGCCCGCGTCCTCTCGGACGCCGCCTGAGGCGAAAACCATGCCGCGCGGTTGACCGCGCGGCGCGGCTGAAGGAAGGTCCGGCGCGGGGGCGGCCGGACCTTTTTCATGCGCGAAGACGAGATCGAGAGCCTGATCGGCGCGGCCCATGCGGCGGCGGACGCGGCGCGGGAGCCCATCCTGCGCCGGTTTCGCAGCCCTGGCCTCGAAGCGGAGAACAAGGCCGCCGCCGGCTTCGACCCGGTGACGCTGGCGGACCGGGAGGCGGAGGCGGCGATGCGCGCCGCGCTCGCCCGGCTTCGCCCGCTTGACGCCATCCTCGGCGAGGAGGAGGCGGCGAAGGCGGGAACCAGCGGGCTGACCTGGGTGCTCGACCCGATCGACGGCACGCGCGCCTTCCTTTGCGGGGCGCCCGTCTTCGGCGTTCTCGTCGCGCTGCATGACGGGGCGCGGCCGGTCTTCGGCCTGATCGACCAGCCCTTCACCGGCGAGCGGTTCGCCGGCGGCTTCGGGCGGGCGGAGTGGCGGCGGGGGGCGGAGACGCGCCCGCTTCGCGCGCGGCGGGGCGTCTCGCTGCGGGAGGCGACGCTCCTTTCCACCTTCCCCGAGATCGGGACGGAGCGGGAGCGCGAGGGCTTCCGCGCCGTCAGCGGGCGGGCGCGGCTGACGCGCTACGGGCTCGACTGCTACGGCTATGCGCTGCTGGCGCTCGGGCAGGTCGACCTCGTGATCGAGGCGGGGCTGCAACCCTATGACGTGCAGGCGCCCATCGCGGTGATCGAGGCGGCGGGCGGGATCGTGACGGACTGGCGCGGCGGGCCGGCGGATGCCGGCGGGCAGGTGCTGGCCGCCGGATCGCCGGAGATCCACGCGGAAGCGCTCGCCCTCCTCGCGCCCTACGCGGCCTGACGGGGCGGGCGGAGCAGGACGACCATCGCCGCCGCCGCGACCTCAAGCCCGACGAGGAGCGAGAGCGGCCAGCCATAGCCCCCCGCCGCGTCGCGGAAGAGGCCGACCGCGCCGGGCCCGAAGGCGTAGGCGAATTGCTGCGTCGCCGTGGCGAGGCCGACGACGCGGGCGAAGTCGCCGGCCGGGAACTCCCGCTGCACGATCAGCGACGGCAGGGTGATGAGATTGCCGACCGAAAAGCCGTAGATCGCCGCGCCGGCATAGAGCGCGGCGTCGGAAGGCGTCGCCAGCATCAGGACGAGCGCCGCCGCCTGGGAGAGCATGGAGAGCGCGGCGGCGCGGCGCTGGTCGATCCGGTCCACCACCGCGCCGAAGGCGAAGCGGCCGAGGATCGCCGCGCCGGTCGCCGCCGTCAGCGCGAAGGCGGCGCCCTGCGACCCGAGGCGCGGCGCGAGCCAGGCGACGAGATGCACGAGCACCGCCGCCTGCACGAAGAGCGCGACGCAGAAGGGCGCGGAGACCGCCCAGAAGGCGCGGGAGCGGAGCACGCGCCCCCTGCCCTGCGGCGCGGCCCGCGCCGCCGCCGCGGCGGGGTCGACCGGCGGCGGCCCCATCGCGAAGAGGGCGACGAGGACGAGCGCGGCGAGGATCACGAGGGCGGAGCCGCGCAGCGCCGCCTCGAACCCCCAGGCGTGGATCGCGGCGACGAGCGCGGGCGCGACGATCACCCCCGCCGCGCTCGCCCCGTTCATCGCGAGGCTGAGCGCGAGGCCGCGCCGCCGGTCGAACCAGAGGCCGATCAGGGTGGAGACCGCGGCGCCGGAAAGGCAGGCCCAGCCGCCCGTCATCACGAGATAGGCGAGGAGAAGCTCCGCCTTCGTCTCGATCCCGCCGAGCATCCAGACCGAGAGGGAGAGGAGCGCGGCCCCGAGCAGCACGAAGCGGCGCGGCCCGAGCCGCGCGACGAGGTCGCCGACCCAGACGATCGCCGCCGCGCCGATCAGGGAATAGAGCGTCGTCGCGCCGGAGACGAAGCCGGTGGACCAGCCCATGATCCGCGTCAGCTCCGCCACATAGACGGAATGGCCGTAAAAGCCCCAGCCCCAGGCGCAGAGCGCCATGACGAAGCACCCGGCGACGACGCGCCAGCCGGGATGGGCGAGGGCGGATTCGGGCGGCGGGGTCATCCCGGGGCGTGTGCGCACAGGCTGTGCAAGGGGGTCATGCCACTGATTCTGTTATGACTTCCGGATTCCGGAGAAAGTTCCGCCGGCGCGCCCCGGCGCGGCGGCTCCTCAAATCCCGACCTCGCGGAAGAAGCGGTCGATCCGCCGCCAGAGGCGCGCGCGGACCGCCTCCGTCTCCACGAAGAGCTCGTGCCGGGCATGGGGGAACTCGATGAGCCGGCAATCCGGCGCGCGCGCGACGAAGGCGCGGACCGTCTCCGCGGAGACCACCTTCTCCTCCCCCCCGAGCCCGACCAGCATCGGACCGCCGGGCGGAATGGCCATGGCGAGCGCCTCCGTCTCCTCCAGCGCGGAGCCGAGCCAGCGCAGCGTCGGCCCGGCGAGCGCGAAGCCCGGCTCCGCCTCCAGATGCTTGACGAACCATTCGAAATGCTCCCGGTCCCCCGTCAGCAGGTTGCCCTCGAACGGTTGCGAGAGGACATAGGGCTGCTTCGCATTCGGCGCGGGCGCATAGGCGCTCTCGAACCCGAAGCGGCGGGAGAGCGCGACCATCGTCTCCGCGGCGAAGCGGAGCATGGGCGTCATCTCGATCCCCAGCATCGGGGCGGACATCACCGTGGCGACGGGGCTCACCCGCTCATCCAGCAGCGCCCGCATCCCGATGCAGCCGCCCATCGAATGGCAGAAGAGGACGCGCGGCCCCGGCAGCCCGGCGATCTCGGGCAAGGCGAGGAAGGCGTCCACATCGCGCTGATAGGCGGCGAACTCGCCGACATGGCCCTTCAGCGGATCTTCGAGCGCGCGGTCGGAGAGGCCCTGCCCGCGCCAGTCCAGCGTCGCGACGGCGAAGCCGCGCCCGACGAGGGCGGAGACGACGCGGCCGTATTTCTCGATATATTCGCTCCGCCCCTGGAAGATGAGGGCGACCCCCCTGCCCGACCCTTCCCAGACCGCGGCGCGGATGCGGCGGCGGCCCGCGCGGAGCCAGAAGGCGCGGCCATGCTCCGGCGCCTCGGCGAGCTGGCAGTAGAGCGGCGCGGGCGCGCTCATCGGCGGCGCCGCGGCGCGGAGGGAAGGCCGGGCTTCAGCATCTCTCTCCCCGTCATCCGTCCTCGCTTCGGCCCTTGCCATAGTGGGGGCCGCGCCCCATCATCCCCAACATGGTCCAGGTTGCAATCCGCCCCGCCGCCTATGCCGCTCTCCTCTGCCTCGCTTTCGGGGCGGCCTCGGCCCAGCCCGCGGCGGCGCCGGAGGAGCTTTCGCCCGCCCTCGCCCCCGCTCCCGAGACGGAGACGCGGGAAGAGGCGCTCGACCGGCTCTTCCTCGAACTCGCCGCGACGGAAGAGGAGAAGGCGGCCGAGGCCATCGCGGAGGACATCCGGCGGCTCTGGGCGAAATCCGGCTCGGACAGCATGGACTTCCTGCTGGAGCGGGCGCGCAAGGCGCTGACCGAGAAGAAATACGACCGGGCGCGGATGCATGTCTCCGCCCTCACGCGCCTCGCCCCCGATTTCGCCGAGGGCTGGAACGCGGCGGCGACGCTCGCCTATCTGCAGGAGGATTACGGGCGCGCGGCGGTCGAGATCGAGCGCGCGCTGGCGCTGGAGCCGCGGCATTTCTCCGCCCTCGTCGGCTTCGCCATGATCCTCGAAAAGGTCGAACGCAAGCAGGCCGCAATGGCCGCCTGGCGCGAGGTGGAGCGGCTCTATCCCGCGCTCCCCCGCGCGAAGGAGGCCGTGCGGCGCCTTGCGCCCGAAGTGGACGGCCGCGACCTCTGATTCCCCTCGCCGGAGACCCGGATGGACGACTTCGCCGAGCCTGGGCCCCGAGGGGGCCCCGCGGGGGGGCCCGCGGCGCCCCTCTTCGACACGGGCCGGAACGCCAGCGTTCTCGCCGTGCTCGGACCGACGAACACCGGCAAGACGCACCATGCGGTCGAGCGGATGCTCTCCCACACATCCGGAATCATGGGCTTCCCGCTCCGGCTTCTCGCGCGCGAGGTCTATGACCGGGTCGCGGCGATGCGCGGCCCGGGCTCCGTGGCGTTGCTGACGGGGGAGGAGAAGATCACGCCGAAAGCGGCGCAGTTCTATATCTGCACCGTGGAGGCGATGCCGCTGGACTGGGGCGCGGACTTCATCGCGGTGGACGAGATCCAGCTTTGCGCCGACCCGGACCGCGGGCATGTCTTCACCGACCGGCTGCTCCGCGCCCGCGGGCGGAAGGAGACGCTGTTCCTGGGTTCCGAGACGATGCGCGGGCGAATCGCGCAGCTCCTGCCCGGCGCGAAGATCGTCACCCGCCCCCGGCTCTCCACGCTGAGCTGGGCCGGGGAGCGGAAGATCAGCCGCCTGCCGCCCCGTTCAGCCATCGTCGCCTTCTCCGCCGACCAGGTCTATGGCATCGCGGAGCTTCTCCGCCGCCGGAAGGGCGGGGCGGCGGTGGTGATGGGCGCGCTCTCCCCCCGCACGCGGAACGCGCAGGTCGCGCTCTACCAGAACGGCGATGTCGAGCATCTGGTGGCGACGGACGCGATCGGCATGGGGCTCAACCTCGACCTTTCCCATGTCGCCTTCGCGGGGACGGTGAAGTTCGACGGACGGCGCCCCCGCCCGCTCACGCCGTCGGAAATCGCACAGATCGCCGGGCGCGCCGGGCGGCACCGCGCGGACGGCACCTTCGGCGTGACGGGGGAGGCCGCGCCCTTCTCCGACGACGTGCTGGAACAGGTGACGACGCACAGCTTCGCCCCCGCCGGCCCGCTCGAATGGCGGAACGCCGCGCTCGAATTCGGCACGGCGCCCGCGCTCATCGCCTCGCTGGAGGCGCCCGCCCCGCGGCCCGGCCTGCGGAGGGCGCGGGAGGCGGATGACCTCCTCGCGCTCCGCGAACTCTGGCTCGACCCGGAGATACGGGAGATGACGCGCGGCGGCGCGGCGGTGAGGCGGCTCTGGGACGTTTGCCAGATCCCCGACTTCCGGAAGGTTTCCGCCGCGGAGCATGCGCGGCTCATCGCGCGGATTTACCGGTTCCTCCTCTCGCCGGAGGGCGCTATACCCTCCGACTGGATCGCGGGCGAAATCGCGCGGCTGGACCGGACGGAAGGCGGGATCGACGCGCTTTCCCGCCGGCTCGCGCATATGCGCACATGGTCCTATGTGGCGAATCGCGGCGGCTGGCTCGCCGACCCCTCGGAATGGCGCGGCCGCGCCCGCGAGGTGGAGGACCGGCTCTCGGATGCGCTGCATCTCGCGCTCACGCGCGAGTTCGTGGATCGTCGGACTTCGGTCCTGATGCGGCGGTTGAAGGACAGGGAGAGCCTGGTGGCGGAAGTGGACGAGACCGGCGCGGTGACGGCCGAGGGTGAACATCTGGGGCGGGTCGAGGGTTTCCGCTTCACGCCCGATCCCGGCGCTGCGCCCGAGGAGCGGCGGCGCCTGCAGGCGGCCGCGCTCGGCGCGCTCCAGGGCTGGTTCGCCCACCGGGCGGACCGGTTCTACAACGCGCCGGACGGCGAGATCGAGCTGACCGAACAGGGCGGCCTGATCTGGGGCGAGGTCGCCGTGGGGCGGCTTGAGCCGGGGGCGGACGTGCTTACCCCCACGGTCCGCGCCTTTGCGGAAGAATCGCTCGACCCGTCGGTGATCCAGAAGATCGAGCGGCGGCTCGGCCACTGGGTGACGCGCCGGGTGGCCGCGCTCTTCGCCCCGCTCGTCGCGATGCGGGACGACGAGGCGCTGAAGGGCATGGCGAAGGGGCTCGCCTTCCAGCTCGTCGAGGGGCTCGGCGTGCTGGAGCGGCGCCCCATCGCGGAGGACGTGAAGGCGCTCGACCAGGAGGGGCGCGCGGCGCTCCGCCGGCATGGCGTGCGGTTCGGACAGCATTCGGTGTTCATGCCGCTCCTCCTGAAGCCGGCGCCGACGCGGATGCGCCTCGTGCTCTGGGGGTTGAAGGAGCGGCTGGACGAGATCCCCTCCGCGCCGCCGCCCGGCCTCGTCACGATCCCGAAGGTCGAGGGGGCGCCGGCCGGCTTCTGGATCCGTTCGGGCTACCGGCTCGCGGGGGCGCGGGCGATCCGCATCGACATGCTGGAGCGGCTGGCGGACCTCCTGCGGGACCGGGACGCGCGGGCGGGCTTCGAGGCGGCGGCGGAGATGCTCTCCATCACCGGGCTGACGCTGGAGCAGTTCGCGGACCTGATGGGCGGGCTCGGCTACGACGCGCAGCGCGGGGAGCGGCCGAAAGGGGCGCGCGCGCCCGAGGCGAAGGCGGCGGGCGATGCGCCCGGGTCGAATGCGGCGGGCGATGCGCCCGGGTCGAATGCGGCGGGCGATGCGCCCGGGTCGAATGCGGCGGGCGATGCGCCCGCGGGGGCTGCGCCGGGCGTGGAGCCGGCCGGCGCGGAGGCGGCGCCGGCGCAGGAGGCTCCGGCGGAGCCGGCCCCCGAACCGGAGCCCGGACCCGAACAGGAGCCCGCACCGGAGCCCGGACCCGAGATCGCGGCGGAGGCGGCCGCCGATCCGGCGACGGTGGAGACGGAGGTGTTCTACACTTTCACCATCGCCCGCCGCCCCCCCCGCCATCAGCGGCGGGAGGCGCGCGAGGGCGCGCCCGGCGAGGGGCGGAACCGCCGCGAGGGCGGCAAGCCGCGCGGGGAGAAGCGCCGCGGCGATGCGGCGGAGGGCGGCGGCGGGCGCGGGCCGAAGGACGGGAAGAAGCGCGGGCCGAAGCCCGAAGCGGCGCAAGCGGCGGAGAAGCCCCGGCGCCCCGAGAAGGCGCCGGACCCGGACAGCCCCTTCGCCATCCTCAGCCAGCTGAAGCGCTGACTTGGCGGGAGCGGAGACGCCGGAAGCCGCGCTCAGGGTGGACAAGTGGCTCTGGCGCGCGCGGTTCTTCAAGGCGCGAAGCGGCGCCGCCAAGTCGGCCGAGGCGGGGTTCCGCCTCAATGGCGAGCGTTCGCAGAAGGCGCATCAGCTCGTCCGCCCCGGGGACGTGCTGACCTTCCGCCAGGCGGGCGACGTCCGCGTCGTCCGCGTTCTCGCGCTCGGGGAGAGGCGCGGGCCGGCGCCGGAGGCGGCGCTGCTCTACGAGGATCTCGAAGCCGGGGCGGAGGGCTGAGCCCGCCTTGCTCCCGCGGGCGCGGCGGTCTATGTCGCCTTTCGGCGCGCGCGCCGGGACGGACGGGGCAAGGAAGGACCGGATGACCTACATCGTCACCGACAACTGCATCAAATGCAAATACACCGACTGCGTGGAAGTCTGCCCCGTCGACTGCTTCTACGAGGGCGAGAACATGCTCGTCATCCATCCGGACGAGTGCATCGATTGCGGGGTCTGCGAACCGGAATGCCCGGCGGACGCGATCCGGCCCGATACGGAGCCGGGGCTCGAACAATGGCTCGACGTCAACACGAAATTCGCCTCGCTCTGGCCGAACATCACGATCAAGAAGGAGCCGGACCCGGAAGCCGAGAAACATGACGGCGAATCGGGCAAGTTCGAGAAATACTTTTCCGAGGCGCCGGGCTCCGGCGACTGAGCGGCCCCGCGCGGCGTCAACCGCCCGAACCAGCGCCGCAAGGGGCTTCCGCCCGCCTCCGCCGCCCCCGCCTGAAACGCGGGAGTAGCGAAGGGGCGTTTTTTCTGCTATATATATGTGACAAGCGCGCCCCCTTCGGCGCCGGGATGCTGCGCGCAGCGTTCGGCGGGAGTTGGCGCAATCTGGTCACCGGCGATCATCTTCATCCGAGCGGGATGGGGGGATGGCCTTCGCTGCGCCTCAGGGCGCAGGCGCAAGAGAAAGCGGACGGGAACAGCGAAAATGACAAGCACGAAGACGAAGGGCGATTTCCGGGCGAACGACTACGTGGTCTATCCGGCGCATGGCGTCGGCCGGATCATGTCCATCGAGGAGCAGGAGATCGCGGGCGTGCGGCTCGAACTCTTCGTCATCTCGTTCGAGAAGGAGAAGATGACCCTTCGCGTGCCGACGGCCAAGGCGAATTCGGTCGGGATGAGGACCCTTTCCTCCCCCGATCTCGTCGCCAAGGCGCTTGAGACGCTGAAGGGCCGCGCGCGGGTGAAGCGCGCCATGTGGTCCCGCCGCGCACAGGAATACGAGCAGAAGATCAATTCCGGGGACCTCATCTCCATCGCCGAAGTGGTGCGCGACCTGCACCGGGCGGAGGACCAGCCCGAGCAATCCTATTCCGAGCGCCAGCTCTACGAGGCGGCGCTGGAGCGGCTGACGCGCGAGGTTGCGGCCGTCGAGCGGCTCGACGAATCGAAGGCCGCGCGCCGGGTGGACGAGGCGCTGGACGGCAAGAAGGCGGCCTGAGCCCCGCCGACGAGACTGCGAGGCGCCCGGCCGGAAGCCGGGCGCCTTCGTTTTCGGGGCGGGCCGGTCAATCAAGTTTTTCTTGACCGAAACCGCGCATCTCCCCGTTGCGCGGCGCGCGGGCGAGCGTATTTTCGGCGGCATGGGCAGGTTCGCGCGGCGAAGGCGCCGCGGCTCTCTCGGCCCGCTTCGGAGATCGTCATGAGCGCCATCATCGGCGTCGTCCTCTTCGCCGCAGGCGCGGCGATGTTCATCCTGTTCCGCGTCATCTTCCCCGACCGGCCCGGCGAGACCCCGGCGGGAGAGCTCATGGCGCAGCTCGCCAGCGTCC
Organism: Pikeienuella sp.; assembly: GCF_046290545.1. Lineage (NCBI taxonomy): Bacteria > Pseudomonadati > Pseudomonadota > Alphaproteobacteria > Rhodobacterales > Paracoccaceae > Pikeienuella > Pikeienuella sp. The sequence goes on from NZ_JBKAGV010000019.1 coordinate 37,444, forward strand.
TCATCACCGGCCTCTTCGCCGGCGGCGCCGGGGCCTTCATCGACTTCGCCGTGAGCCACGACGACGCGACCGGCTATGTCTGGCTGGCCGCGGCGCTGGGCGCCACGGTCGTCCTCATCGCGCTCGCCATGCGGATCGGGCGCCGGGCCCGGACGGCCTGAGCGCACGGCGCTGCGAGCCGGAACTCGCCGGCCCGCCGGGGGTGGGGGGAATGGCCTTCACTCCCGCCGGGCCGCGCCGACGACCGGTCGCGTGAGCGCCGCCGACGGCGCACGGAGCATCCGCGCGGACATCCCGAAGCGGGCGGCGAGGGCGGCGCCCTCGCGCTCATGCGCCCTGGCGCGGTCGACGGCGCCGAGGCCGCGTTCGAGGAGCGCCGCCGTCGCATGGACGCGCGGCGCGAAGAACCGGTCCCCCGTCGTCTCCGCCCGTTCGAGCGCCTCGCCCGCGGCGGCGAGGCCGGCCTCGTGGCGGCCGGCGGAGAGGAGCGCTTCCGCCTGCAATCCGCGCCAGTTCGCCATCTGAACGCCCGCCCCCGTCGCCGCGAAGATCTCGAGGCCGCGTTCGATCCCGCCGAGCGCCTCGTCCGCATCGCCCAGCCGGCTTTTCGCCCATCCGCCGAGGACGAGACCGGTGCCGAGCCAGAACGCGAAGCCATGCTCCTCCCCCAGGCGCGCCGTCCGCTCCGCGAGGCGGAGACATCCTTCCGGGTCATCCTCGAACAGGAGATGCTCGGCGCAGAGCGCGGCGCCGATCGCCTCCGCGAAGGGATTGGGAGAGGCGGCGGCCAGCGCCTCCGCGGACCGGCGAAACGAAGCGGCCTCTTCGGAACGGCCGACGAGGCTGGCGCCCCAGGCGGCGTAGGCGGCGCAGGTGACGGCGGCGTTCTGCGCCGGAGCGGAATCCGGCGCCCAGCCGCCGAGGAAGCCGAGCCCGGTCTCCAGATGGCCGAGCCCCTCTTCGAGCCGGCCGAGATGGATGAGGACGGAGCCCATGGCCGAATGCGCCTGAAGGCTCAGCGCGGCGCTTTTCGCCTTACCCGCCATGCGGAGGAGGCGGCCCGCATGAGCGCGCGAGGCTTCGAGCTCGCCCCGCACCCAGGAATGCACCCAGAGGCCGACGCCGATCCGGACGCTGGCGTCGGCCGAGCCGACCGTGCGGTTGAGCGCCCGCGCGCGGTCGAGCGACTCGCCCACCTCCGCCGCGCCGAAGCCGCGCAAGGCGATCAGCGCCAGCGTCTGCGCAAGGCGCAGGCGCAGCTCCGCCGCCGCCATCCCGGGGTCCCCGGCGTCGATCAGCGCGAGCCCCGCCGCAGCGAAGGCGGCGGCCTCCCGGTGCGCCGAGCGCCCGATCGCCGCGCGGCAGGCGGCGGACCAGCACTGAACGGCGCGCGCCGCGTCCCCCGCCTCCTGATGATGCCATGCGAGCGTCTCGGGCCGCGTCTGCGCCGCTTCGAGGCGCCGGGCGATTTCGGCATGGAGCGCCCGGCGGTCCGCATCGGCGATCATCGCGTAGGCGGCTTCCTGGATCAGGATATGGCGGAACCCGAATCCCTCGCCGTCATCCGTCAGAAACCCGGCCTGCGCGAGATGTTCGAAGTCGCGCGCCGTCTCCGCCGCCTCCCGCCCGAGCACGGGCCCCGCGAAGGCGGGCGTGACGCGCTCGCCCATGACGGCGGCGACGAACGCCGCCGCGCGCAGCCCGGGCGGGAGCGCGCCGATCCGCGCCGCGCTCACGGCCTGCACGGAGTCCGGCAGGTTGCGCGCCGGGTCCGCGCCGGCCTGCGCCGCGAGGGCGAGCTCCTCGATGCAGAACGGGTTCCCCGCGGCGCGGCGCAGCATCGCGTCCTCCGCGGCGCCGTCGAAGGCCGCGCCGGCCGCGCTCTCCCGCAGCAGGCGCAGGCTGTCCTCCCGGTCCAGCGTCGGGAGATGGAGGATCGCCTCGCAGAGATCGGGCGCCGCGGTCGGGCGCGTCGTCAGGACGAGGAGAAGGCGCCATGGCTCGCCCCGCGCCACCAGTCGCGAGAGGCAGGAGCGGGAGGAGGCGTCGATCCAGTGCGTGTCCTCGAAGACGACGACGAGCGGGCCATCCGCCGTCGCCCGCTCCAATATGCGCTCCACCAGCACCGCGCTCCGCCGCCGCCGCTCCCGGTCCGACAGGGCCTGCAGCGCGGCGGCCGTCGTCGCGGCGTCGCTGAACAGCTCATGGAGGAGCGCTTCGTCCGCCGCATCCGCCGCGACGAGGGGCGGGCCGGCCGGGTTCAGCGCCAGGCATAGCGCGCGGACCGGCGCGAGCGGCGAGTTCACGAGCCCCGGCAGGCAGTTGACGATGACGCTGCGCACGCCCTGCGCGGGAAGGCCGGCGGCGAATTCGGCGACGAGGCGGGACTTTCCGATTCCGGCCGGCCCGGACAGGGCGACGGCCCGCCCGCCGCCGCCGAGCATCCGCTCCAGCGCCGCGGAAAGGAAGGCGATTTCCGCGCCCCGGCCCACGAAGGCGGTGATCCGCTTGAACGGGCGGGCGGGGATGCCGGCCCTTGGCCGGGGCCGCGACAGGACGACATGGCCCATAGGCGCCGGGGCGCATTCCGCCTCGTCGCCGAGCTGGAGCCGCGCCGCCTCGCTCACGAGGATCCGACCGGGCTCCGCCCCTCCGGCGAGGGCGGCCGCGCCGCGCTCGAGCCCGGTCGGGGGCGCCCAGACGTCGCCCTCATCCGCTTCGCTCAAGGTCATCGCGCCGACATCGACGCCGAACCTGAGCGAGGCCGCGCCGCCCGGAGCGGCGTCCTGCAAGGCCGCGGCGCAATAGAGCGCCCGCCGCGCGCCGTCTTCGAGCGAGGGGGCGAGCCCGAAGGTCGCCGTGAACCCGTCCAGCAGCATCCGCGAGAGGGCGCCCTCCTGCCGCTCCACGATCCGCCGCGCCTCCGCCAGGAAGGCCGCGAGGCCGCTCTCGTCGGACGCGCCGCCCTCGACCTTGACGCAGAGCGCGGCGACGAGCCGCCGCTCCCGCACGATCAGGGCCGCGGAGGCCGGCTCCGCGCCGCCCTCTTCCGCGCCCTCTGCGACCGAGACATCCCCCGCGAAGCGGAAGCCGAGGCCGTGATGGGTCCTGATCGCCCCCCGCCCCTCGGCGCCGAGGACCCGGCGGAGATGGCTCATCGTCGTCTGGAGCGCGGCTTCGGAGACGTTCGGGGGCCAGAACGCATCCAGCAGCTCCCGCTTGGTCACGACCCGGTCGGCGTTCCGCAGCAGATAGGCGAGAAGGTCCATCGCCCTCGGCTGGATCGCCGCGCGCGCCCCCGCCCGCAGCAACTCCCGCCGCTCCGTGTCGAACTCGAAACACGAAAACCGATAGATCATCATACGCCCTGCGAACGCGACACGGCGGGGAACGGTATCGCCGGCCCCCGGAAGCGTCCAGCGCGGGCTTCGGCCCCTGCTCAGAATTCGCTCAGAACATGCTCAGGACCGGGCCGGCGCCATCGGTTAACCAATCGGCAGGTGGGTTTGTCGACGTCGCAAGAGGATCGCGTCATGCGTCAGGCTCAGCCGTTTCTGCCCGCCCCCTCTCTCGCCTTGGAGGGCCGGCGATGACCTCCGCTCCCGCCCTCTCCGCCGCGCTCGGCGCGCTCTTCGACGAGTTGCAGGCGCGCGCCAGCACCGAATTCGCCGGGCGGGAGGCCGCGCTGATCGGCGCGCTCGACCCGCTGCTCGACGGGACGGCGGCGCCGCTGGAGGATCTCCTCGCGGAGATCGGGGCCGCGCTCGACGGCGTCGAGGCCGGGCCGGAAGACGACCTCTCCGCGCTCCTCGCCGCCGCGTTGAACGGAGCGGGGATCGAAGGCGTCTCCGCGACGGCCGGCGCGGGCGGGGTGACGATCCAGCTTACGGCGGAGCGGGAGGCGCCGCTCGGGCGGACGGAGGCGGGCGCGCTTTCCGGCGCGCTCGGCGCCGGGGCGCTCGGCCTCGCGCTGGACGGGGCGCTCGATCTGACGGCGACGGCGGCGCTCGATTTCGCGGTGTTCTTCGACGCGGAGACGGGCGCGCTTTCGCTTGCCGACACGTCCTCCGCCGCCGACATGCGTCTCAGCATCGGCGCGACGCTGGACCCCGGAAGCCTCTCGTCCGAGCTTTCGCTCGGCCCCGTCTCCGCCTCGGCGGCGCTGGCCGAGGGGCTGAACGGCGCCGCGCTCGACCTCACGCTCGACATCGACGGGGGCGAGATTGGCGCGCTCGCGCCAGAGGCGACATTCGGGTTCGACGCAGGGCTCGCCATCGCGCTCGAAGCCGGGTTCGCGAGCCCGTTCCTGCCCTCGATCTCCGGCGATCTCGTCATCGATTATGGCGGCGCGGGAGAGGGCGTGATCGGCGGGATCGAGGGCGTCGCGGTGCGCGGCGTCTCCATCGGGATCGACGCGCTCGACGATCTCCTCGGCGGCGTCCTCGGCCCCCTCGACAATATCGTCTCCGCCTTCCCGCTCGGCCCGGTCGTGCGGCTGCTGAGCCGCCCGCTGCCGCTCCTCGACCCGCTGGGGGAGACGCTCCCCTTCCTAGACGTGATCGAAGACGGCGACGTGACGCTCAACGATCTTCTCCAGCTCTTCGCGAACGGAGAGACCGACTTCTCCTTCATCGAGGTCGTGGCGGATGTCGCCCTCGCGCTCCAGACGATCAGCGACCTCGCCTCGGGCGCGGCCTTCGAGGTCGGCGACATCGAATTCTCGGCGGAGGCGCTCGACGCGCTGGCCGGCGGGGGGACCGGCGCGGGGATCGGATCGGCCTTCGACTTCGACGGCTTCGACCCCTCGCTCCTGCCCGGCGATCTCTTCGGCGGCCTGATCGGGCAGGTCGGCGCGCTGGAGGGCGGCGGGCTCAGCTTTCCGCTGCTGACATCCTCCGCGCCGGAGCTGGCGGGGCTGATCCTCTTTTCCGGCTTCTTCGAGCAGCCGGCGCCGCTCGTCGAGTTCATCCTGCCCGAGTTCGGGCTGGACCGGGAGCAGGCGAGCTTCTTCTTCAGCATCCCCGTCGGCCCCTTCGCGGCGGTGATCGAGGGCGGCTTCCAGGCGGATTTCCGCATCGGCGCCGGAATCTCCACGCGCGGCCTCATCAATGGAAGCGCGAACCCGGCGGATTCGCTCTACCTCACGACGCCGATGGACGGGATGGGCGGGCGGCTGCCGCTGGCGGCGTTCGTCGCCGATCTCGGCGCGGGGTTCGGCGTCTCCGTCCCCGGCCTGAGAGTGACGGTCGACGGCGGCATCCTCGGCGAGATCTCGGCCGGGCTCGGCGACGTGAACGACGAGAATCCGGGCGACGGGCTGACCCATGTGGACAGCCTTGCTCTCCCCTGCCTCTTCGACGAGCTGACCGGCGCGCTCGACGCCGGGCTGCGGCTCACCTTCTCCATCGGGATACGCCCCTTCGAATGGAAGCGCGTCGTCTCCATCGCGGAGGTCGAGATCGCCAATTTCGCGGTGAACTGCTCCACCGCTCACGGGCGCGACATCCCGGTGATCGACGACGGCGGCCTCGCCACGATCGGCGGGCCGGGAACGGGCGTGCCCGAAGGCGAGCTGCGGCTGAACATGGGCGAGGACCGCGCCGATCTCCGCAACCTGCCGGACGCGCAGGACGACGATATCGACGAGACCTTCTCCGTCACCCGCATGACCCAGCCGGAGGAGGGCGAGGAGCAGGACCCGCCCTTCGACCCGACGCGCCTTCAGGTCAACGCCTTCGGGGTGGCCGAGCTCTTCGACGAGGCCGGGCTCTCCACCGTGCGGGGCGACGGCGGGGACGGGAATGACGTCCTCTCCCTCGCGCCCGGAATCGCGCTTGTCGCGGATTTCAACGGCGGCGACGGGGACGACATCCTGATCGGCGGCGATCTTGACGACCTCCTCGAAGGCGGCGCGGGGGACGACGTCATCAACCCCGGCGGCGGCGGCTCCAACACGCTGAACGGCGGCTCGGGCGACGACGTGATCCGCGCAGGGATCGGCGCGGACCGGATCGAGGGCGGCGTCGGCTATGACCAGGTGGACTATTCCGCCTCGGAAGTGGGCGTGACCCTGATCCGCCAGGGCGGGGACGTGCTCGGCTCCGGCGGCCTCGCGGAGGGGGACACGCTCACCAATGTCGAATACCTGATCGGCACGCGCTTCGACGACGTGCTCTCGGGCGATGACGGCGCCTCCAGCTCGCTCGACGGCGAGGAGGGGGACGACCAGCTCATCGGCGGCGAAGGGGACGACTACCTCATCGGCGGCGCCGGCGCCGACCTGATGATCGGGCGCGGCGGGCGGGACCTCGCGAGTTATGTGAATTCCTTCGGCGGCGTCTCCGTCGATCTCGCCTCCGGCCTCGCCTTCGGCGCGGACGCGACGGGCGACCTTCTCGACCGGATCGAGGGCGTGCAGGGCTCGATGGAGGCAGACAGCCTTTCGGGCGACGAGGGCGAGAACCTGATCGACGGTTTCGCAGGCGACGACCTCCTCGAAGGCCGGGGCGGGCAGGACGATGTGAGGGGCGGCGGCGGGAGCGACACGATCTTCGCCCTCGGCGACGGCGACCGGCTCGACGGCGGCGGCGCCATCGCCGGGGAGCGGGACAGGGACCTCCTGAGCTACGAGAAGGCGGGCGGCCCCGTCATCGCGCGGCTGGCGACGGCGCTCTATTCCGACGGGCTGGAGAACGGGGACGAGATCGCCGGTGGGCTGTTCCGGCCCGACAGGGAGGCGCGCTCCCCCTTCCAGAGCAGTTTCGAGGATCTGCGCGGCTCCGATTTCGGCGACGATCTCGGCGGCGATCTCGGCGCGAACCGGATCGAGGGCGGCGCGGGCGACGACACGATCCGCGCCTTCGCGGGGGACGACACGGTGGCGGGCGGCGCGGGCGCCGACATGCTGGAAGGCGACCAGGGAACCGACTGGCTCGACTATTCCGCCTCCGGCGCGGGCGTCCGCGTTTCGCTGGCGACGCCGAACCCGGAGGGCCCGCCGCTCCCGGGCTCCGGGCAAGGCGGCGACGCGGAGGGGGACGTGATCTCGGGCTTCGAGAACATCCTCGGCACCCGCTTTGCGGACACGCTGGCCGGCGATGACGGGAACAACGTCCTCGACCCCGGAACGGTCGAGTTCGGCCTCGGGCCGGATCGCGTCTCTGGCGGGGGCGGGGTGGATGTGCTCCGGCTCGACTACAGCGCGCTCGACGTTCCGGTCGGCTTCGCGATCCTCTTCGACGAGGGCTCGGAGACGGACGGGCGCGCCGGCTTCTTCCCCGGCGGCCCGGCTTCGGCGGTCGAGTTCGACGGGATCGAGCGGTTCGAGATCAGCGGCACGCTCCGCGGCGACGTGATCGTGACCGGGGATTTCGACGACACGATCTTCGGCGGCGGCGGGGGGGACGTGATCCTCGCAGGGCTTGGGGATGACATCATCCTCGCCGGGGAAGGCGACGACCTCGTCTTCGCGCAGTTCGAACAGGGCGAGCCCCCGGGCGAGGTTGGCGGGGGCGGGTTCTTCGTCATCGACGGCGGGCTCGGGGTGGACGGGCTCTCGATCTCCCTCGCGGAGGCGCCGGATGCGGCGCGGCTCGTCTTCGACGCGCCGGAGATGCAGCGGTTCGATCAGGTCCTCAGCTTCAGCAGCGGCGGGCATGTGACCGGGTTCGAGTTCATCGGAACGGTGGTCGGCACCGCCTTCTCCGACGAGTTCGCGCAGGGCGGCCGCATCAACAACGACTTCCGCGGCGGCGGCGGGGACGACACGCTGGCGCCGGGGCTCGGGTTTGATCTCGTGCTGGGCGGCGAGACGCCGCTCGACCCGGCGGACCTCACGGATGCGGATCTCCTCATCCTCGATTTCTCCACGGATGAGACGGGCGCCGGCGTCATCACCCTCGCGGAGGGCGAGGGGCGGGGTTTCCAGCGGAACAGCGCGGGGGGGGACGCCGGGCAGCTTCTCGATTTCGTCAGCGCCATCGACATCGAGTACGCCAACATCATCGGCACGGCGCAGAATGACGTGATCCGCGGCTTCGACGATCCCTTCTACGACCTTCAGGGCGACACGCTGCGCGGGCTGGACGGGGACGACCTGCTCGAAGGCTTCAACGGCCCCGATTCCCTCTTCGGCGGCGCCGGGTCGGACACGCTGATCGGCGGAACGGGGGATGACCGCCTGCAGGGCGGCCTCGCCGGGCGCGTTGACGGCACGGACGACCTGACCGCCGGCGCCGGCGCCGATCTCTTCGTGCTGGGGGACCGGACGGGCCTCCATTACGGCGAGGAGTTCGAGGGCGCCGGCGCGCCCGACCTCGCGGTGATCCGCGATTTCGAAAGCGGGATCGACCGGATCCAGCTCACGGGCTCCGCCGACGACTACCAGCTCTTCGGCTTCGGAGGGCAGGTCGGGATCTTCCGGGTCGGGGATGAGGCGACGACGCTGATCGCGCGGCTGGACGGGTTCTCCGGCCCGCTCGACCTCGAAAGCGACGATTTCACCTATGTGACGGTCACCGCCGGCCCCGGCGATATCGGCTCGCCTGGCGACGGGAGCGGCGGCGGTTTCGGCGGGCCCGGCGGGCTCGCCGGAGCGGCGGCGGCGAGCGCGACGCTCTCTCGCGGGCGCACCGACTTCCAGACGGCGCTTTCCGACATGAGCCCGGACCGGCTCCGCACGCTCACGGTGGACGACCTGAGCGGCGGCGAGGGGGGCGGCGAGGGCGAGGGAAGCACGGAGGGCGACTTCATCGTGGAGCAGGGCTTCGGCGCGACGAGCCTCGCCCGGCTCCTCGTCGAGTCGCTCAGCGCGCAGGGCTTCATCATCAGCGAAAGCAGCTTCGACACACGGCGGGAGGGGGACGCCCGCGGGTTCGGGACCTTCGAGAACGCGCCCGCGCTGATCGAGGGAATCGTCCTCTCGATCGGGATCGCGGAAGACCTGCCGGGGCTGAACGAGGAGGATGGCGGCATCCGCTCCTTCCTCTCGGGCGGCCGCTCCGTCGACCTCGGCTTCGAGCGGATCGGGCAGCTGAACCTCGACGGGTCGGTGACGACCTTCTACCGCGCCGATCTCGGCGCCGTGCCGCTCCCCATGCGCTCGCTCATCCTCCGGGACGACGATGACGGCGTCGGCGGGGCCTCGGGCGCGCGCTCGGGCGCCGACATCGCGGGGATCGCGATCACCACGGCGGATTTCGACGACATCTTCGCGCTGACGGGCGGCGACATGGCCGCGCTGAACGATCCCTCAATCCTCCCCCGGCTCGACCTGCTGGATTTCTCGCCGGCGGGGGTGAAGTTCACGCAGGGCGCGCTCCGCAGCTTCGACCCGGCGGACGAGGGGACGCCCGGAACCGTCTCCGAAGGGCCGGACGCGGCGGGCTCCCGCGGCGGCTTCGTGGACGAGGGCGCGGCGACGCTCGGCCGGTTCGACTTCAACGGGGAGACCGGCTTCCTCAGCCTCGGGGACGGCGGCGCGCTCGGCCTCCAGTTCACCGACACGCTGCCGGCGGACCAGCCGGCCTGGCTGATCGTGGCGGAGGCGGGCGGCTCCGAGCGGTTCGAGGGGCGGATCACCGCCTCGACCGAGCCGCTGGACCCGCCGGGCGACCTCTCCACCGATTTCGGCGCGCCGGGCGCGGCGGACGACCGCATCGCGATCACGGTCGAGTTCACCGTCGACTTCGGGGCGGGCGGCGAAGGGGACGCCGCGCCGCGCTTCGTGCGGCTCCTCGAGGCGGCGCTCGCCTCGGAGGAGATACGGGAGTTTTCCGGCACGGCCCTGCAGGATTCCGTCTCGATCCGCCTCAACGGCCATCAGGCGGCGTATCTGAGCGACGGCCATGCGGCGACGCTCGAACGGCTCTCGCCCTCGGCGGTCGGAGACGTTCACCCCGATCTCGTCCTCAACCTCGTGGACAGCCAGATCACCGGGCCGGGCGCCACGCGGGCCGATGCGTTCTCCCAGGCCTTCTCGGTCGAGGGCTTCATCGTGGACGGCCTGAACCGGCTCGAGATCGTGCTGGAGGACAGGCGCGACGGCGCGCTCGACACCGCGCTCTTCCTCTCCGCCGCCGAAGCGCCGATGGCGGAGCCTGAAGGGCCGCTCACGCTCGGCTTCACCGTGGCGGAGGACGGGCTGCTGACCGGAACCCTCCCGGGCGGGGCCGTGTTCCTCCCCTTCGACGGCGGGCCCTCCTCCGGCCTGCTCGACCTCGCGCCGGATGGCGGCTTCACCTATCGGCCCGATGCGGATTTTGCGGGGGAAGACAGTTTCGTCTTCGGCGTGGAGGCGGAGGGGGAGACGAGCTTCGGCCGCGTCGTCCTGACGGTCGTCGCCGCGGGCGACGCGCCTGTCGCGGTGGACGACATGTTCGAGACCGCGGCGAATGCGGCCTTCGTGACCGGGAATGTCCTCGCCAACGACTTCGACCCCGATGCGGGCGACACCATCCTCATCGTCGCCGCCGATACGAGCGAAACGCGCGGTCTCGTGACCGACAATGGCGACGGGACCTTCGCCTACGATCCGAACGGAGCGTTCGACGATCTCCGGGCGGGCCAGACCGCGACGGACAGCTTCTTCTACACGATCCGGGACGGAAGCGGGGCGGAGAGCACGGCGGAGGTCATTGTCACGATCACGGGCGTCGGGGATGACGACCGGCCCGTGATCGTCGGCGGGCCGGGCGGCGACAGGCTCGTGGCGCCCCCCGGCGGCGCGATCATCGACGGCGGCGCCGGGCGGGACGTCTATGTCGGCGGGAGCGGAGCGGACACCTTCGTTCTCGGCGATGGCGAGGGCGACCAGCTCCGCCGCTTCGACGCCTCGCTGGATGTGCTGGACGTCTCGGCCTGGGGCGTCCAGTCCTTCGCGGAGCTGGCGATCTTCGACCGGGTGAACGCGGCGCAGGGCGCGACGCTCGTCACGATCCTCGACGCGGCGAGCGGGAACATGAGCTTCCACCACGAGCGGGGCGACCGTCTCTCCGCCGCGGACTTCACGGCGGAGAACTTCATCTTCGCGCCCGTCCGGAACCTGACCGTGACCGGAACGGAGCCCTTCGGAAGCGAGACGATCTACGGCCGGTCCGGCGACGACGTGATCGTGAACGACAGCGGGCTCAACACTCTCTTCGGCCAGGGCGGCGCGGACCGGTTCGTGATCCGCGAGGGCGCCGGCGGCGTGATCGCGGATTTCGCGGCGGGCGAGGATGTGATCGACGTCTCGGCCTGGGGCCTCGGCGGTTTCGACGACCTCGACATATCGGAGGCGGGCGGGCTGATCACGGTTCGCGGCGAGCCGGGCGAGATCGTGCGGCTGAGGCCGTTCGAGGGCCTCTCCGCCGCGGACCTGACGGAAGACCGGTTCGTGTTCGACGCGCTGCTGACGGCGTAGGGCGCGGCGCGGGGGGAGGGCCGCGCCGCGGCTTTCAGGCCTTCCCCTGCGCGGATTCCAGCGCCTTGAACGCCGCCGCAAGCGCGCAATCGAGCGAATCGAGTATCTCGACGCCTTCGCGCGGGGGCATGGCGGATGCGAGGCCGGCGACGCCCGCCCCGCCGATCACCACCGCCTCCGCGCCCTTGGCGGCGCCGGCCTCCGCCGCCGCGCCGAGCGCCTCCAGCGCCGCGGAAGGATCGGCGGAGAGGGCGTCGCCCGTCATTTCAAGCGTCTCGACGGAGACAAGACGGCGCCCGAGACCGCGCCTTTCGACGAAATCCTCGAGGATCGGCCCCCAGGCGCGCCCGCCCGTCACGAGAGAGAAGGGCCGCCCGCCGGCCGCCGCCGCCGCGCAGGACGCAGCGGCCATGCCGATCACGGGTCTGCCAAGCGCCCGGCTCGCGGCCTCCACCCCCGGGTCGCCGAAGCAGGCGAGCAGGATTGCGTCCGGCGGCGCGCCCGCGAGGCGGCCCGCCATGCGCGCGACCGTCGCCTCCGCGCGCGCGAGGTCTTCGGCGTCACGGATGTAGTCCGGCCCTTCCTCGGCGGTCAGGGCCTCCAGCGCCACCCAGTCGGGCGCAATCTGGCGCGCGCGCGCGAGGAGCCGGGCGGTGAGGGCCGCGCTCGTGTTCGGGTTGAGGATGAGGAGGCGGCGCGCATCAACCACGCCGTCACCCCGCGCGGCGCCGCGCGGCGAGGGGGGAGGCCTCGAACTCCGCGACGCTCATGGTCGGAAGATCGAAGCAATCCCGCGTGCGGGAATAGCCGTGGCCGCCCATCCGGCCGACCGCGTCGAGCTTCAGCGGGTCGGTATGGAGCCGCGCCGGGTCCGTCAGCCCCTCCCGCACATGGGCGCAGAGCACCTCTCCGAGGATGATCTCCCGCGAGCGGCCGATCTCGATCCCGACATGGCGGCGGCATTCGAAGGCGACCGGAGCCTCCGCGATCCGCGGGCAGGAGACCTTCAGCCCCGGCGCGGCGGTCAGGCCGGCCATCTCCAGCTCGTCGACCTCCGGCGCGAAGGGCGTGGCGGTGACGTTCATCGCGTCCATGTTCGCCATGTCGACGATGTTGACGGTGAATTCCTCCGTCATGCGGATGTTCCAGGCGGTGTCCTTGAAGCGCTGCTGGTCCCTGTTCTCGACCCCGAGGGCGAGGATCGGCGGGTCGGAGGAGAGGCAGTTGAAGAAGCTGTAGGGCGCCGCGTTCGCCACGCCCTCCGGGCTCCTCGTCGTCACCCAGGCGATGGGCCGGGGCACGACCGTGCCGATCAGGAGCTTGTAGACGTCGCGCGGCGGCATCGCCGCGAAGTCGAAGAGCCGATGCGTCACCCCGTCATCTCCCGCCCGTAGCGGGCGAGGACCGTTTCAAGGTCCTCTCCCGGAGCCTCCAGCTCGGCGCGGCCGGCGACGGCCCCGAGATGGTCATCCATGATCTTCTTCGCCGCCTCCGGATCACGCTCGCGGAGCGCGCGGATGATCTGGCGGTGCTCGTCCACCGCGCAATCCGTCGAGTGGCGGCGGCGATACATCGCGAGGATGAGCGAACAGCGCGAGACGAGCTCCGACACGTAGCGCGCGAGCACGGCGTTCCCCGAAAGCTCCGCGAGGAGGATGTGGAACTCGCCCGCGAGGCGGATCGAGACGGGGCCGTTCTTGCCCCTCACCCGCTCCTCCTGGACGACATGCGCCTCCAGCGAGTCGAGCCCGATCACGGAGATGCGGCGGATCAGCCGGTCTATCACGTCCCGTTCGAGCACATGGCGCACCTCGAAGATCTGCTTCGCCTCCTCCAGCGAGGGCTCGGCGACGAAGGCGCCGCGGTTGCGCCGCGTCTCCACCAGCCCCTCCGCCTCCAGCCGGCCGAGCGACTGGCGCACCAGCGTGCGGGAGACGCCGAACTGCTCCCCGATCGCATCCTCCGGCAGGCGCGCGCCCGGCAGGAGCGCCTGCTCGATGATCGCGCGGCGGAGCAGCCTGTAGACGGTCAGGCTCGGGGGTTCTGGCGTTTGAGCGGTCATACGGTCCTTTTCGGCCCGATTCCCGGGCCGGTCAATCGGATACAACGGACCCAAAAAATAGTATACAATTTTTTGGATCGTCTGTATCCGATATGGAGAAGCCCGTCGGATCGCGATTCGGGCCGCAACAGAGAGGACCTGCTGATGAAGATCGGACGGATGCTCGCCGCCGCCTCCGCCGCGGCCCTGCTCGCCGCCACGGGCGCGAGCGCGGACAACATCCTGAACTGGGGAGCGAACCGGGACATCGGCTCGCTCGATCCCTATTCCTACGGGGACAGCTTCACCATCAACGTGCTGAACCACGTCTATGAAGGGCTCGTCCGCTATGACCGCGACCTGAAGATCGAGCCGGCGCTGGCGACCTCCTGGGAGATCCAGCCGGACGGGATCACCTGGCGGTTCACGCTCCGCGAGGGCGTCAGGTTCCATGACGGCGCGGATTTCACGGCGGAAGATGTCGTCGCGTCGCTTGAGCGGGTGAGCCACGAGACCTCGCCGCTCAAGGGCAACCTCCCCGCCTATGTCTCCTCGAAGGTGGTGGACGACCGGACGGTGGACGTGACGCTGAACGGCCCCTACCCGCTTCTCCTCAACGACCTCACCAACATCCACATCTTCGACAAGGGCTGGCTCGTCGCCAACAAGGCGGAGCTGCCGACCGATATCGGCGCGGGCGTGGAAGGGTTCGCGACCTACAACGCGAACGGCACCGGCCCCTTCAGCGTCGTCAGCCGCAAGCCGGACGCGGAGACCGTCTTCACCGTCAACCCGGCCTGGTGGGACGAGCCGGAGCACAATCTCGACGGCTTCGTGCTGCTGCCGGTGAACTCCCCGGCCACCCGCGTCGCCGCGCTCCTCTCGGGCGAGATCTCCTTCACCGACAACGCGCCGGTGCAGGACCTCGCGCGGCTGGAGGCGGCGCCGAACGTCAACGTTCTCGAAGGCGTCGACCTTCGCACGGTGATGTTCGGCTTCCCCTTCCGGGAGACGCTCGTCAACGGCCAGCCCAACCCCTTCGTCAAGCCCGAGGTCCGGCAGGCCCTCTGGAAGGCGATCGACCTCGACGCGATCCACGCCCGCGTGATGCGCGGCAAGTCCCGCATCGCGGGCGCCGTCGTCGCCCCGTCGATCCCCGGCTATGCGCCGGAGCTGGACGAGCTGCCGGGCTTCGACCCCGAGGCCGCGAAGGCGGCGCTCGCGGCGGCCGGCGTGCCGGAAGGGCTGGAATTCGAGCTCAACTGCCTCAATGACGGCCTCGTGAACGAGGAGCAGGTCTGCCAGGCGGTCGCCTCCATGTGGAGCCGCATCGGGCTCTCGCCCAAGCTCGACATCGCCCCGCGGGCGGTGCAGACCCCGAAGCGCACGGGCGGGACGACCGACGTCTACACGCTCGGCTGGGCGACGCTGCCGATGCTCGACGCCTATTCGCCGCTCCTCCAGATCTTCCACACCAAGGAGGGGAATTCCGGCGTGTTCAACTGGGGCGGCTGGTCCTTCCCCGAGCTTGACGCGCTGGTGCAGAAGGCCGGGCGGGAGCTCGACACGGAGACGCGGCTTGCGCTGGAGACGGAGGCGCTGAAGATCGTGAAGGATCAGGCGATCATGATCCCGATCCATCAGCAGCCGATGGCCTGGGCCGCCACCGACGCGGTGAAGGAGATGCCGCTCTTCCCCGACAACAAGCCGCGCCTCTGGTTCGCGCGGATGTGACCTGAGCGCGAGCGCGGAGCGAGCCGATGCTGGCCTTCCTCATCAAGCGGACCGCGAACGCCGCGCTCGTGATGCTCGCCGTCGCCTTCCTCGCCTTCCTGATCTTCCGGTTCTTCGGCGACCCGGTGGAGATGATGGTGAACGAGCAGGCGACGCAGGAACAGAGGGACGAGCTGCGGGAGCGGCTCGGCCTCAACGACGGGTTCCTCACCCAGTATTTCCGGTTCGTCGCGAATGCGGCGCAGGGCGATTTCGGCATCAGCTACCGCAACCAGCAGGACGTGATGACCCTGATCGGGGAGCGGTTTCCGGCGACGCTGGAGCTGGTGATCGTCGCCACGATCCTCTCGCTCGCCGTTGGCGTGCCGCTCGGCGTGCTGACGGCGATCCACCGGCGCTCAAGGCTGGCGGATGCGCTGCAGATCGGCTCGATCGTCGGCGTCTCGCTGCCGAGCTTCGTGACCGGGATCCTCCTCATCCTCGCCTTCTCCGTCACGCTCGGCTGGCTGCCGGCCTTCGGGCGGGGGGAGACTGTCGATATCGGATGGTGGAGCACAGGATTCCTGACGGAAAGCGGGCGCGCCGCCCTCATCCTGCCCTCCATCGCGCTCTCGCTCTTCCAGATCACGCTGGTGATGCGCCTCGTCCGCGCCGAGATGCTGGAGACGATGCGGACCGATTTCGTGAAGTTCGCCCGCGCCCGCGGCGTGCCCGCGGCGCGCATCCACTGGCGGCATGCGCTCCGCAACTGCCTCATGCCGGTCATCACGCTGACGGGCATGCAGATCGGCAACCTCATCGCCTTCGCGCTGGTGACGGAGACGGTGTTCCAGTGGCCGGGGATGGGGCTTCTCTTCATCCAGGCGGTGACCTTCGTCGACATCCCGGTGATGGCGGCCTACCTGATGCTCGTCTCCTTCATCTTCGTGGTCCTGAACACGCTGGTCGACGTCGCCTACGCCTTCGTCGATCCGCGGCTGCGGGATGACGCCGTTCCGGCCGGAGGCAAGTGAGATGGCGGAGACCGCCGCGCCCCCGCCCCGCCGGCGCCTGAGGGACAGCGAGCTCTGGTGGAGTTTCACCGCCCATCCCTCCGCGATGATCGCCTCCGCGCTCCTCGCGCTTCTCGTTCTGTCGAGCCTCGCGGCGCCGCTGCTGACGCCGCAGAACCCCTATGACCTCGCCGCGCTCGACCTGATGAATGCGGAGATCCCGCCCGTCTGGGAGGAGGGGGGGCAGTGGCCCTGGCTCCTCGGCACCGACACGCAGGGGCGCGACCTCTTCTCCGCCATCCTCTACGGCTCGCGCGTCTCCCTGATGATCGGCTTCGCCTCGGTGATGCTCGCCCTCGCCGTGGGCCTGACGCTCGGGCTCGTCGCCGGCTATTTCGGCGGCTGGGTTGACGACGCGCTGATGCGGTTCGGGGACGTGCTGCTCTCCATGCCCTTCATCCTCATCGCGATCCTCATCAGCGCGATGGCCTCCGCCGCGCTGCCGCCCGGCGCCTCGGACACGCTGGCGGCGGCGATCCTCGTCGTCGCCATCGCCGTGCCCTCATGGGTGCAATACGCCCGCACCGTCCGCGCCTCCGCCATGGTGGAGAAACGGAAGGATTATGTGGCGGCGGCGAAGCTGATCCGGGTGAAGCCGTGGCGGATCATGCTCCATCACATCCTCCCGAATACGTTGACGCCGATCCTCGTCGCCGCCACGCTGAATTTCGGGCTCGCGATCCTCGCGGAGGCGACGCTCTCCTTCCTTGGCGTCGGGATGCCGCCCGACCAGCCTTCGCTCGGGACGCTGATCCGCGTCGGCAACCAGTTCCTCTTTTCCGGCCTCTGGTGGGTCGTCGTCTTCCCCGCCGCGCAGCTCTGCCTCATCGTCCTCTCGGTCAACCTGATCGGGGACTGGCTGCGCGACGCGCTCAACCCGAAACTCAGGTGACCCCATGGCCGCTTCCCTCCTCCTGAAGAACGTCCGCCCGATGGCCGGCCCCGCGCGGGACGTGCTGATCCTCGACGGCCGCTTCGCGCCGGAGGGCGCGGCGGCGCCGGCGGGCGTGGCGGCGGAGGACGGCGGCGGCGCGCTCCTCATTCCCGGCCTCGTGGAGGCGCACACCCATCTCGACAAGTCGCTGCTCGGGCTGCCGTGGTATCGCAACGAGGTCGGGCCGCGGCTGATCGACAAGATCACGAACGAGCGCGAGTCGAAGAAGCGGCTGGGCATGGAGCCGCAGCGGCAATCGGAACGGCAGGCGATCCTCTCCGCCGCCAACGGCTCGACCCATATCCGCAGCCATGTGGACGTGGACACCGTGCAGAAGCTCGAAGGGATCGAAGGGGTCATGGCGACGCGGGACAAGCTCGCCGACCTGATCGACATCGAGCTCGTCGCCTTCCCGCAATCGGGCATGATGATCCGCCCGGGCACGACCGACCTCATGGAGGAGGCGATGAAGCTCGGCTGCGAGGTCGTCGGCGGGCTCGACCCCTGCGGGATCGACCGGGACCCGAAGGGCCATCTCGACTTCGTCTTCGCCCTCGCGGAGCGCTACGGCAAGCCGGTGGACATCCACTTGCACGAACGGGACACGATGGGCGGCTTCTCCATGGAGCTGATCATCGAGCGGACGGAGGCGCTCGGCATGCAGGGCCATGTCACGATCAGCCACGCCTTCTGCCTCGGTATGCCGGACCGCGCCTATGTCGCGGAGCTGACGGAGCGGCTGGCGAAGGCGCGCATCCACATCATGACGACAGGCCCGGCGGCGGTGACGGCGCCCGCCGTGGCGGAACTCCGCCGCGCGGGCGTCGTCGTCTGTTCGGGGAGCGACGGAATCCGGGATACATGGGGCCCGTGGGGCAACGCGGACATGCTGGAGCGGGCGATGTTCGTCGCCCAGCGCAACAATTTCCGCCGGGACGACGAGGTCGAGGCGGCGCTCGACGTCTGCACTTACGGCGGCGCGGCGGTGATGGAGCGCTCGGATTACGGCCTCGCGCCCGGCTGCCTTGGCGATTGCGTTCTGGTCGAGGGCGAGGCCATTGCTGACGCCGTCGCCTCCCGCCCGAAGCGGAGGCTCGTCGTCAAGCGCGGCCGCGTCGTCGCGCGGGGCGGCGTCTGCATCGCCGAGGCGCCGTGAGGCGCACGCTTCTCACCGCAGACTGGCTCCTTGCCGAGACCGGCGGGCGGCGGCGGCTGATGCCGCGCGGCGAGGTCGTGTTCGAGGGCGGCGCGGTCGCCTTCGTCGGCCACGGCTTCCCGGGCGAGGTGGCGGAGCGGCTCGATTTCGGGCCGGCGCTGATCTCCCCCGGCTTCGTCGATCTGGACGCGCTCTCGGACCTCGACACGACGATCCTCGGGCTCGACAACGGGCCGGGCGCCGCGAAGGGCCGCGTCTGGCCCGACAGCTATGTCGCGCGCGGCCCCTACGAGATGTATTCCGAGGCGGAGCTGGCCTTCCAGAAGCGCTTCGCCTTCGCCGCGCTGATCCGGGCCGGGATCACCAGCGCGCTCCCCATCGCCTCGCTCTTCTACCGCGAATGGGGGGAGACCGCGGGCGAGTTCGAGGCGGCGGCGGATGCGGCCGAGGCGCTCGGCCTTCGCGTCTGGCTCGGCCCGGCCTACCGGACGGGCGGGCAGGTGGTGAACGCGGCAGGGGAGATCCGCGCCGTTTTTGACGAGGCGCGCGGCCTCGCCGGGCTCGACGAGGCGGCGGACTTCGCGAAGCGGATCGACGGGCGCGCCGGCGGGCGCATCCGGGCCATGTTCGCGCCCGACCGGATCGAGACCTGCACCGAAGCGCTGCTGACCCGCACCGCCGCCCTCGCCGCGGAAATGGGCGCGCCGGTGCGCCAGCACTGCCTTCAGGGCGCGACGGAGATCCGGCTCGTGCGGGAACTTCACGGCTGCACCCCGGCGGAATGGCTGGAGAAGCTCGGCGTCCTCTCCCCGCGCTGGCTCCTGCCACACGGCACGGAGGCGACGGGCCGCGATTTCGAGATCGTGAGGGACGCCGGCGCCGCCATCGTCCATTGCCCGCTCGTCTCCGCCCGGCACGGCTCCGCGCTCCGCAGCCTCAGGCGGCTGATCGACATGGGGGTGAAGGTCGGGATGGGGACGGACACCTGGCCGCCCGACATGATCCACATCATGCAGCTCGGCCTCATGCTTTGCCGGCTGGCGGAGGGCGACGCGCTCGCGCTCCGCGCCGGGGAGATCTGGGACGCGGCGACGGCGGGCGGCGCGGACGCGCTCGGCCGCCCCGACCTCGGGAGGCTGGCGGAGGGCGCGCGGGCGGACGCCATCGTGATCCCGCTGGACGACACGCTCCGCGTCCCCGACCCGATCCAGACGATCCTCGCCGCAGGGCCGCGCGCCCGCGTCTCGGACGTTTTCGTGGAGGGGCGGCGGATCATGGCCGGCGGCCTCATCCCCGGCGTGGACGAGGCGGCGGACATGGCGCGGGCGCAGGCGCAGTTCGACGGGCTCATCGCGAAATATCCGGAGCGGACGCTCGGCCACCCGCCGGTCTCGGCGATCTTCGAGCCCTCCTTCCCCGTGGAGCCCGCGCCATGAGCGACACGGTGCTCGAGGTCCGCAATCTCCGCGTCGAGTTCCCCAGCCGCGCCGGCGCCCTCGTCGCGGTCGACGACATCTCCCTCTCCATCATGCGCGGCGAGGTGCTCGGCGTGGTGGGCGAGAGCGGGGCGGGGAAGTCCATGACGGGCATGGCCATCCTCGGCCTGATCGAGCCGCCGGGGCGCATCGCGGCGGGGGAGATCCGCCTCAAGGGCGAGCGGATCGACGGGCTTTCCGACCGGGCGCTGGAGGCGATACGGGGCCGGCGGATCGGCGCGATCTTCCAGGACCCGCTGACGAGCCTCAACCCGCTCTTCACCGTCGGCGCGCAGCTGGCGGAGACGATCCGCCTGCATCTCCGGCTCGGGAAGGCGGAGGCGCGCGCCCGTGCGCTCGCCCTGATGCGGGAGGTCGGCATCCCGGCGGCGGAGAGCCGGATCGACCATTACCCGCACCAGTTCTCCGGCGGCATGCGGCAGCGCATCGTCATCGCGCTCGCGCTGGCGGGCGAGCCCGAACTCATCATCGCGGACGAGCCGACCACTGCGCTCGACGTCTCGATCCAGGCGCAGATCCTAGCCCTCCTGAAGCGGCTCTGCCGCGAGCGCGGGATGGCGGCGATGCTGGTGACGCATGACATGGGCGTGATCGCGGAGACGGCGGACCGCGTGGCGGTGCTCTATGCCGGGCGGCTCGCCGAGATCGGGCCGGTGGCCGAGGTCGTGCGCCGCCCGCGCCACCCCTATACGCAGGGCCTGATGGGCTCGATCCCCAGCCTCCGGCGCGACGTGGAGGCGCTGACGCAGATACCGGGCTCCATGCCGCGGCTCGACGCGATCCCGCCCGGCTGCGCCTTCAACCCGCGCTGCGGGCGCGCGACGCCGCGGTGCCGGACGGAGCGGCCGCCCCTCTTCGGCGGCGCCTCGGCCTGCTGGCTCGAAGCCGGCGCGGATGACCGGGGGGCCGCCGCATGAAGACCGAAACGCTCGTGGAGGCGGCGGGCCTCCATCGCCGCTTCGACGTTTCCGCTCCGTGGCTCAACCGGGTGATCGAGAGGCGGCCCCGCCAGATCCTGAACGCCGTGGACGGCGTGGATTTCCGCATCGCCCGCGGGGAGACGCTCGCGCTGGTTGGAGAGTCGGGGTGCGGCAAGTCCACCGTGGCGAAGCTCGTGACCGGGCTCATCCGCCCGACCGAGGGCTCCATCGCCTTCATGGGGGACAAGCGGCGCATCCAGATGATCTTTCAGGACCCCTACGCCAGCCTCAACCCGCGCTGGCGGGTGGCGGACATCGTGGCCGAACCGATCCGGACGCTGAACCGCGCGCGCCCCGGCCCCGAGGTCGCGAAGCGCGTCGACGAGCTGCTGGAGACGGTCGGCCTTTCCCCGCGCGACGGGCGCAAGTTCCCGCACGAGTTTTCCGGCGGGCAGCGGCAGCGCGTCTCCATCGCGCGGGCTCTTGCGGGCGAGCCGGAATTTCTCGTCTGCGACGAGCCGACCTCCGCGCTCGACGTCTCGGTGCAGGCGCAGATCCTCAACCTGATGAAACGGCTGCAGACGGAGTTCGGGCTCACCTATCTCTTCATCAGCCACGATCTCTCGGTCGTCCGACACATGGCGGATGTCATCGCGGTGATGTATCTGGGCCGGATCGTGGAGATGGCGCCGAAGGCGGCGCTCTTCGAGAACCCCTCGCATCCCTATACCCGCCTCCTCCTCGACACGATCCCGGACCTCGCCGCGCCGCAGCGGGACAGGGCGCCGATGGCCGGCGAGGTGCCGAGCCCGATCGACCCGCCGAAGGGCTGCGCCTTCCACCCCCGCTGCCCCGTCGCCGAGGCGCGATGCGCGGGCGAACGCCCCGAGGCGACGCCGAGGCCCGGCGGCGGCGTGGTGCGCTGCTTCGCGAGGGCCTGACTGGCGAACCATGCGACCGGGACGAAGGCGCCGCCCCCTTTCGTGGGGGCGGCGGCGGGTTTCGGGGGCGCGGCGAGCGGGCGCTGCGCCGCGTTCTTCAGGCTTCGAGCGTGAAGGGCATCTTCCGCTTGCGCTGGCCGGAGGCGTGGAAGAGGCCGTTGGCGATGGCGGGCGGGACGGGCGGCACGCCCGGCTCGCCCACGCCCGTCGAGTGATCGTCGAAGCCGTGCGGGA